>NZ_JBTYYZ010000003.1:0-229603 GCF_054881455.1 Companilactobacillus sp. FL22-3
AGCTTCATAGCCTAATTTTTGACGGTCATCTGAACTCGATACTCTTACATATCCTACTTTGAATTCTTTAACTTCTTCATTATTCTTACTATTATTACTAGTTTTTAACATAAAAAAACACTCCTTCTATCTATTCGTCTACTTGTATATATAGACAAATATCAATTAGAGTGTCATTTTATTACTATATATTCAACTCTCAATTATCAGCAAATTTTCTTTGTTCACTTCTATTCTTATAAAATAAGTAATCATTACTATCATCATAAAAATGTATCAAAATTTAGACAAATAAAAAGCCTACAGCACCAGGGCTATAAGCTTGTACTTGCATAAACATATGGGTACTCGGAAGTAACTTCCACAGAGATAATTCTCCACAAGATCTTTAATCATGCGCATCTACCAATACCGCCATGCATATTTTGCTGTAAACAAAAATATAAATAATTTCAAGCTAATTTTTGGGTATCATGAAGATATTTTAATTTTCCATGACAACGTCCACAAACATACTTATTAGTATTTATTTTTTTAACCCGTTTGTATATTAAATGGCAATGCGTACACTCATAAATATGATAATTTCTTTGTCGAGATTTTCCTTGTATCGGAGAATATCTTAAACCGCCCACCTGTTTCAAAAGGATCTTAAAACTGCGGTCACGATGCTGAGCTGGCAGTCCGTCATTATATAAATGATAATGACATAACTCATGCTTAATAACTCCTACCAAGGTCTCATAACCAAAATCCTGATAAATTTTAGGATTGATATCGATATGACGATCAGCAAGATGAAATCTACCACCAGTGGTCTTTAGGCGTCGATTGAAAAATGCTTGATGTACAAAAGGTTTCCCAAAATATTCTTGGGAAACCTTTTGTATTAATTCAGTTAACTGTTGGTCATTCATTAAGCTAGTGTCGTCAACTTTTGGATCAATTTAGAAAACTTATCCATATATTCATCTTGCTTCTTCTCCGACTCATCAAACGCTTTACGATCAACTTTCTTATCGTCGCCAATACTATCAGTCATCTCACTGCAACCTTCAACATACTTTTTGAAAGCAGCTACTAAAGAAATATGTGTTCCCATCAATCTAGCTGGGGCCTTACCTTTTTCCAATTTAGTTAAAATTGCTTGGTAATTAGCTGTTCCAGCGGTGAAGTCCTTTTGAATCTTAACATATTCAACATCATCGATTTTTTCGACTTTCGAATGGTCTAGAGCTTCACGGATTTTTTCATATTCTGGATTTAATTTATCTTGTTCGGTTTGAATTGATTCCACGGTATCATTGATCAATTTTCCATATTGCATTGCTCTCTTTTGTGCAGCATTCATAAAAATTACCTCTTAATTTTTTTCTTCTTGAGTTTTTTCTGAATAAATATCTCGTTCGACAGTGAATCTTGGACGTTGTTTGACTTCATTGAAGATTTTGCCAACATATTCACCAATAACACTGATACTGATTAATTGTACACCACCCAAAGCCCAAATGGATATCATTAATGAAGACCAGCCTTGAATGACATGCCCTTGAATCTTTTGTACAAAACTATAAATCAGTAACACTAAACTGATAAAGACAATAAAGAATCCCAAGCCCATGATCAATTTTATCGGCACGATTGAAAAAGATGTAATTCCATCCATCGCAAACTTGATCATTTTTCTTAAAGGATACTTGGATTCTCCAGCGAAACGTTCCTTTCTGGCATAGTAAACTTTGGCTGACTTAAAACCAACTAAAGGCACAATCCCTCGTAAGAACAAATTCCGTTCTTTATAGCTGAGTAGAACTTGACAGGCACGCTGACTAAGTAAGCGATAATCAGCTGAATCTGGCACCAATTTAACTCCTAATGAACCCATTATCTTGTAAAACATTTCTGCAGTATTGCGTTTAAATGCAGTATCAGTGTCACGGTTATTTCTAACTCCATAGACGACTTCGGCTCCATTTAGATATTCATCAACCATCTTGGGAATGGCATTGACATCATCTTGTAGATCCGCATCTATCGTTATAACGGCATCGGAACTTTTGGCAGCACTAGTAACTCCAGCCAACAATGCTCCTTGATGACCAAAGTTACGACTCAACTTGACCCCTGAAACAATTGGATATTCTTTGGAAAAATCGTCGATCAATTGCCAGGTAGTATCCTTGCTGCCATCATCAACATAGACAATTTTACTCGTGGCTGTGATCTTTTTGTCGGCAATTAATCCATTCACGATAGCCGTTAATTCTTTAGTTGTCTCATGTAAAACCTCTTCTTCGTTATAGCAAGGTACAACAATACTTAATTTAAACATTTCAGACATTAGTTCTCCCCCACTTTATTCTGATCCAATCACAAACAGTTATTAACCCTAAACCGCTCAGAATGGCCAATATCGGTAAAAATTCTAAGCGATATCTTCCTTGAACTTCAATTAACAGTTGAACGACCGCAAATGCCATTAAGGGCAATATCAACACAAATATTTCTTGGCGTGGTTTGCCTTTTAACAACCGCAAGGAGCCGATCCATGAAAAGATTATCAAGACAACCGTTCCCATATAACCCAATAGTTTGGCTAAATCAGTAGCTCTGGTTGAATGCAGATTGATAAATTCTGCAAAATCAACTGTTTGTGAGCGGCTAGCCCAAAGGACCTCATTCTTATTCCAAAACAATCGCAACCAACCGTGAGTCTCGTTTAAATTCTTAATATTTTCTCGAATGACTTGATGTTCCTGACGGCTCATCTTAGCACGACTATCATTCAAATTGAAACGATTAACCATTGCCTGATCATAAACACCGTTTGAATTTGCATCGAGTCCGGTCACAAACTTCCATTCGGAATCACGGTTCTCAAGCCCATATTGATTCAAGCCGCTACTTTTAACCGCTAGTCCAGCCGCTGAAAAAATCACTTGATAAATAACTAGCGTAATTAAGATTTTTCCTAAGCCAGTCCAACTAAAATGGTTATTGTTTAGGAACAGATAAATCAAACCATAAACAAACACTCCCGCAATGATGACTGGACCGATGGGTCTGATGATACTGCCTAGTCCTAACGTTAAACCGGCCAAAGCATATGACCAATATTTGTTTTGCATGATCAAATAGAAAGTGACTAAAAACAACAACATCCCTAAATACTGATTATCTGCCTGACTATTTAAGCCAAACCAATCCAAATCGATCATTAAAACAAAGACAGCCAAACGAGCCATTTTGATATTATTAAATAATTTAATCGTCAAAATATAGGCCATTAACAAAATCAAAACTTGATACAAGACATTCAAGAGCTGTAAGGCAATGACATGCTCGCCAAAAACCTTCACGACAGTCATTACATAGACTAAGAATCCTGTCTGATACGCCCATTTAGCAAAATAATCATTATCATGCGTAAAAATGGGTTTCCCCTTTAAAGCTGCAGGAGCATTGCCCCAGAACGCCCCGAAGTCACTGACTTGAGTTTGAGGAACTAATCTCAACCAAATGAGGGCCACAATCGTAAAAATCGCCAATAAAGTGACTAATATTAACCAATTCAGTCGACTATCAGTATCTTTGATTCGATATAAAAAATATCCAACCCCTATAACAAAAATAATTGCACAAAGAAAAACCAGTATGGCTAGTACTGGTTCGACTTTAATATAATTAACGGTAAAAAAGTGTCCCATTTGAATCAAAACAACTGTTGTAAAAATTGCTAAACAGATTAAAATGATTCGACTAATAATTGCTTGAACTTTATTAATCATTTTTCCCCTCTAGAACTGCTACATTTTTCTGATGGTTCTGACAAAAGTTATTCAGCTTTTCAAGACACTTATCAATACTTTCCATGCTGGCCGCATAGCTGAATCTCAAATGACCTTCACCACCGATACCGAAGAAACTTCCTGGCAAAATTGCTAGGTGTTCTTCATCTAATAAATCATTGGCAAATTTAACATCATCTTGTTCATACTCAGCAGGAATTTTAGCAAACAAATAAAATGCTCCGTCTGGATCTGGACAATCAAATCCTAATTCACTCAAGCCTTCATGAAGCTTATCGCGACGAGCTTGATATTCTGCTCGCATAACAGCTGGATCGTCATAGCCATTCTTATAAGCTTCTAAGGCCGCATATTGGGTGATTGATGTGATCGAAGTCGTTGCCAATTCATGAATCTTATTGATTTGAGAAATGACGGCTTCTGGACCACAAACAACTCCAAAACGCCAACCGGTCATCGCGTGCGACTTAGACAATCCGTTCATCACAAGAGTCTGTTCCGGAAGAATGTTGCCAAATAAAATATGCTTAAAATTATATGTCAATTCACTATAAATTTCGTCACTAATTACAAAAATATCATATTTTTTTAAGATATTTACCAAGGCTTGCAATTCATCTTCAGTATAACTTACTCCAGTTGGATTGCTTGGATAGTTCAATAGGAAAATTTTGATACGTGGATTGGTTCTTAAGACTTCTTCCAGAGCTTCTGGCGTTACTTTAAAGTCCGTTTCCGATGTATCAAGGTAGACTGGTGATGCTCCATTGAAATCAGCATCTGGGCCGTAAATCGTGAATGATGGTGAAGGAATTAAGACTTCATCACCAGACTGCAAAATGGCATTAAAGGCGGAAAAAACACCTTCCGTTACACCGGTTGTCGCAACAATCTGCGTAGTGGGATCATAATTCAAACTATACTTGCCATGTAGATAATCTGCAACTGCTTCCAAAAGTTCATGATCACCTTCGGGAACAGTATAGTGAGTCTTGTTATCTTCAATTGCTTTAATGGCGGCCTGTTTAATATGGTCAGGAGTGGCAAAGTTTGGTTCACCGACAGTCATATTGACAGCTCCTGGGATCTGTTTGGCTCGCGCATTAAACTTAAAAATAGCTTGTTGTTTAATAGCAACAACAGATGGTTTCATTAGGGAAACTAAATCATTTTTCACTGTTAAACACCTCTTTATAGAAGAATACACCTTTATTCTAACATACGATAAAGATTCAAAAAAAAGACATTCAAACAATTTGAATGTCCAAATATGAAATACATAATAGTTGACTAATCATCAAAAACTGTATATGGCGACCGACGTTTATGAGCGGTTTTCTTATACCAGTTTTCAATTATTTCAGCACTCTTATCAGCTACTTCACGGCCTTCTAGATAATCATCGATTTCTTTGTATGTTACTCCTAAAGCCTTCTCATCTGGCAAACTAGGACGATCTTCTTCTAGATCAGCAGTGGGAGTCTTCTCGTACAAATTCTTTGGTGCATCAAGTTCAGCTAACATTTGCTTGCCTTGACGTTTATCTAAGCGGAATAATGGCGTTACATCAGCTGCACCATCCCCAAATTTAGTGTAAAATCCGGTAATGTTTTCAGCCGCATGATCAGTTCCCACTACAACTCCTTGATTGTCTCCGGCAATAGCGTATTGAGCAATCATTCTTGAACGAGCTTTGATATTGCCCTTATTGAAATCAGAAATCTTTAAGCCATTGGCTTCAACAGCGTCTACCATTGCGTCAACACTATCCTTGATATTTACACGAACAACCTTGTCAGCTTTCATCCACTCAATGGCTTGCATGCAGTCTGACTCATCTGATTGCTCACCATAAGGTAAACGTACGGCAATAAATTGATAAGCTGAATCGCCGGTCTCTTCTCGTAATTCCGTCATAGCGATTTGGGATAATTTACCAGCTAGAGTAGAATCTTGCCCACCAGAAATACCTAAGACAAGGGTCTTAAGAAAACTGTGTTGTTTCAAATAATCTTTCAAAAAATCAACGGAACGTCTGATCTCTTCTTCAGGATTGATTTCTGGTTTAGTGTGTTCAAATTCAATTATTTCTTTTTGCAATGGTCTCATTTTAGTCACCTAATCTAATATTGTTTACATCATTTCTAATCTTTTCAATATACTTCATCTTGTGACTGTAAAGTTTTGAAGATAAATCAACTGGATAGATTTGAGGATTCAAGATACGTTTGTACTCATCCCAAAGTGAATCAAGGTTATCGGCACAATATTTTCTAATTTGCTTAACATTAGGCAGATCATATACCAATTTACCATTAGTAAAGATGTCTTGTAATAAAGGTTTAGCTTGAAAATCTTCAACTGTTTTATTGATATAAGTATATTGTGGATGGAACATATAAAGTGAACTATGTTCTCTTGGATCTTCATTCCAAAAAGTAACGTAGTCCCCTTCGGACTTGTCATTCTTTTCGTTATTAGTAATTCGCCAAACTTGCTTCTTGCCAGGAGTAGAAATCTTGGCCGCATTACTGGACAACTTGAGGGTATCCATCATGTTGCCCTTGGAATCTTCGATACTAACTAACTTATAGACTGCACCTAATGCTGGTTGATCAAAGGCGGTGATTACCTTGGTACCAATACCCCAAACATCGATTTTGGCATCTTGCATCTTCAAGTTAAGGACTGTTTTTTCATCCAAATCATTGGAAGCATAGATCTTAGCATCTGGAAAACCAGCTTCATCAAGTTGCTTACGAACACGCTTGGAAATATAAGCCATATCACCAGAATCGATTCTAACTCCAAGGAAGTTGATCTTGTCGCCCATTTCTCGAGCAACTTTAATCGCACTAGGAACACCGCTCTTTAACGTATCATATGTATCGACTAAGAAGACACAGTTCTTGTGTGTTGTAGCGTAAGCCTTGAAAGCTTCATATTCATTACGATAAGTTTGAACTAAAGCATGAGCGTGGGTTCCAGAAATAGGAATACCGAAAATCTTTCCTGCTAAGACGTTACTTGTTGCATCAAAACCACCAATATAGGCAGCTCTTGTTCCCCAAAGTGCAGCATCAACTTCTTGTGCTCGACGTGAGCCAAACTCCATCACTGGATCATCACCACAGACAGTCTTGATTCGAGCAGCCTTAGTAGCAATCAGCGTTTGAAAATTGACCATATTTAGAATGGCCGTTTCAATCAATTGGCATTGTGCCAAAGGTCCTTCAACTTGTAAGATGGGTTCTTCGTTAAAGACAAGATCTCCCTCCAAAGCTGACCGAACCGTACATCTGAATTGCATATCTTTTAGCCAACGAAGAAATTCTTCGTCAAATTCACCATATTCGCGCAAATACTCAATATCTGAATCTGAAAAGTTCAATTCTTTCAGGTAGTCCACCACATGTTCTAGTCCCGCAAAAACAGCAAAGCCATTATCAAATGGTAAACTTCTAAAATAGACTTCAAAGACGGCACGACGATTGTGTAGCCCCTTCTTCCAGTACGTATACATCATATTAAGTTCATAGTAATCTGTATGCAAAGTTAAATCTTCATTTTGAAATTGAGTCATTATAGCTCCCCTACGAATTTATGTTAACAGCATATATTTTACATTATTTGTTATTCAAAGTCGCTTGATAACCGTCATTTACTTTATGTGCTAACTGTTCGATTGAATAATTATCTCTGACCTCTTGATAAAGTGCCAAGCCTTTTTGATCAAGGTTGCCATCACGCCACATTGCGTGAGCATCATTAAGAGCTTCAATCAATCCTTGTTCATCTTCCGAATCGATCAGCCAACCAGTATCATCATTGATTATTTTATCGGTAGCACCAACATTCGTCGCAATGACTGGCTTACCATAGGCTGCTGATTCGAGATAAACAGTTGGTAAACTTTCAGACTTCGATGTTAAAACTGACACATCGCATTCTTGATAATAATCACCAGTATTTTCCCGAAAACCAACAAAATCAACTTTATCTTTGATATGCAACTCTTTAGTTAATTCACGCAGTTGATCCATCAGTGGACCATCTCCTACCAGAGTCAAACGGAAATTAAACTTCACTTTACTTAAAGCTTCCAGCAATAGGCGGTGATTTTTGACCTCAACCAAACGAGCGACCTCTAATAGACTAAAAGTTGGCTGGCGCATGAATCTTGGATTGATTCCAGTGAAATCAATTGCGTTGAAAACTTCATAAGTATGATTGGTATTGATTTTCAAAGATTCAAAGTATTCCTCCAAATCAGGATTCATATAGAAAAGCGAATCTGCACGTTTTAAAGCATGCAAATTCAAATTCAACATAACTTTACCTTTGAGTCCTGAAAAATCAATCCTAGGGTCAGAATGGACGGTTATGACCCATTTAGCACGAATCTTCTTGCGAATTAAAGATACGATATAATTAGCCCGTGGTCCATGTGTATGTACGATATCGAAATGATTGTTATTGATATATTGGGTCAATGGTTTTAGAATCGATAGATCGAATCGTTGCTTCTGTTCCATAACTGATACGCTTAAACCATTTTCACGAGCCATTTTGGAAACAGGTCCGTTTTGAAAAGTTAACAGTGTACTTTTCTCACCGATCATTTTTTGACCTTTCATCAGGTTAACAATATATGTACGAGCTCCGCCGTCTTCATTACCGGCATTAATATGTAAAACCCTCATTAAGACACCTCTCAAATTAATCTTTCTCGTGTATAATAATACATTAAAGGAGAACGCCATGCACAAAAATAGAATAAATATTTTAGGTACAGAGTTTGATAATTTTACTGCAAAACAATTTCATCAATATCTTGATGACGATTTAGATTTAAAAGCTAACAAGTTTATCGTCACACCCAATCCGGAAATTGTTCTTGCAGCCAGAAAAGACCCTGAATTTTCAAAAATCATCAATAATGCTGACTACGTTATCCCTGATGGGATCGGTATTATCAAAGGTGCCAAAAGCCTTGGTACACCGCTTCATGAACGTATTACCGGCTTTGACACTTTACAATACTTGATTGAAACTGCTAATCGTAAGCTTTCAAAAGTTTATTTGTTAGGAGCTAAGCCTGAAGTCATTCAAGCTAGTGCCGCCAAAATAAAAAAAGACTATCCCCAGATCGACTTAGTTGGATATCATGACGGATACTTTCAAGATGAACAAGAAATCATTGATGAAATTTCTGAAAAGAAGCCTAACATCATTCTAGTTGCCTTAGGCTCTCCAAAGCAAGAAATATTCATTAACAAGTATCGTCATAGTTCTGATGCTATCTGGATCGGAGTTGGAGGAAGTTTTGATGTCTTTTCAGGGACTAAGAAACGAGCTCCCAAAGTAATTCAAAAATTGAATCTTGAATGGTTCTACCGTCTAGTAAAAGAACCCACTCGCTTTGGACGAATGCTTGCTATTCCTAAATACATGTCATTGATTAATCAAGAAAAAAAGTACAAATAAAAAGGTTGTAAGTCGGCTTCACATCGACTTACAACCTTTTTATTCTTCAACATCAATTGTATCAGGATCTTGATTATTATTAATGAAAATTCGTGCATTCAACATTGCATAACTCAAGATCGTTACGAAATAAATGCTTACGGATGGCGCTTCGATAACATGTCCTGTCATCAGTGCCATACCAAATCCTAAAGCAATACTGGATACGAGCATTGCCCATTTAAAGGACCACATGTACTTAAACTTGCGAATAAATGTTCCTATCAGATAGATTAGGCAATAAATGAGCGGTGCTAAATAGATGATTGTTCCAATGAAGCCAAACTGGAAGAAAATATCGATATAATCCATTTCGACCAATTTAGCTTTCTTTTCACTCTTATAGCTAGTTGCATAGCCCATCCCAAACATCTTTTGAGCTGGTGTAGCTTTGGAGAAGTTTTGGGCAGCATTTTCAAAGTAAACCGTCCGTCCACTTAACAAATATGAAACAGTCTTATTAGTTTTAACATATTTTTCTTGGTCAGCAGTTAAACCCTTTTTAGTCTTAGCCTGCTTCTTCTTATATTTGATCATATCATTGTGCAACTCAGCAGTTCTGGAAACTGCCATGGCTGGATAGGCTGCAAACACCCCACCTAAAGTCAGGACTAATAGTGCCACAATTCCAGCATTGAATCTGCGACGTCCACCTTCACGGAAAAAGTGAATGATTGAAGCTAAAATTGCCATGCAGAGACCAAAGAGGATTGCCAATAGTGAACCCTTGGTTCCAATCAACAGTGCTGAATAGATAGCAATAATAATTGTTAGCCAGTAATAGATTCTTGTCCAAGTATCGATCTTTTTTAAAGCGTACCAAACCATAATGGGAAAGGCGATGGAGACAATGGCACTCAATTCATTAGCGGCATAAAACCAGCCACTCTCACCCAGTTTGTAATAGGAATATGAACTGAAACTAGTATTAGTGAAATGAGCAATGATCATGATAATACTGATGATGTTTATGGCATAGAAGATCATTTTAGGGAAGAAACGATTGATAATTCGATCCTCAGCTAATTCTTCAAACGCATAGAAATATCCCAGTAACATTACTGGATAATACAAACTCTTAACTAAAGTTGTAATCTCCAATGATGGCAGAAAGAGCTTTTTTTGTTTGTAATTAATAAATAAACTAATTGCGGAAACTAACCCTAAAACTACGAAGTACAGAATTATCCGCATCCCCTGTTTATTATCTCGATTCAAGATTAAAAAAATCAAAATATAAAAGACGGTTAAGGCCATTACAGCCATTCGAATCAAAATTCCGAACGTAACATTAAAATTGGCTTGAGTCATCAACCCAGTAATTGCATCTAGAACTGGCTGAAAAACGATATATAGCATCAAAAAGATACTGTATTTTTTTATAAAGCTTTGCATAAGTGACTCCCAGTTAAAAATTTTAAAACTCAACAGATAATATCTTACCTTAAATTTATCTCGAAAGATATTAATTATCGCTCTAAATAAAATTCAAATCGATCTCCGGCATATTGTGACCGTACGTACTCAAATGGACGATCATCATCCAAAGTTGTAACCTGACGAACACGCAAAATTGCCGAACCACGTTTAACATTTAAAAAGTTAGCGATTTTTTCAGACGCCAAAATAGCTGAGACAGTCTGAGTGGCATTACCTAATTTTAACCCTGCTTTATCTTCCAGGGCCTTATAGAGTGAAGACGTGATGTCTTGTTTGCTCAAGCTATTAACAATACTGATTGGAATCGTAGCAACTTCAAAACAGATAGGTTGTTTGTCCGCATAACGGATTCTTTCCATTCGTAGCACCTGGTCACCAGTATGCAGCTTCAATTTCTCCATTTCGCTGATCGAGGGGTCAGCTACGTGATATGAAACCGTCTTGCTGGAAGGTTTTTTCCCTTGGCTCTCAGTTATCTCGGTAAAACTGGTTGTCCCAGACATTTTTTCTTGAACCTTGCTGCTGGCAACATAAGTTCCCGAACCAACTTGACGTTGCAAAATCCCCTCATCAACCAATGTTTGGATAGCTTGACGCAAAGTCATCCGACTCACATCAAAATCTTGTGACAATTGTCTTTCGGAAGGAATACGTTCTCCCACAGCCCATTTGCCTGATTCAATTTCTTTTCTGATTTCATTATGGATTTGTATATATACTGGTACCTTCATTGCTGCGAACTCCTTTTGAAGCATTACTTCTGTTAATTATACCGTATTTCCTTAAAAAATTAAGAATTGGTCTAAAAACTTAGAAAAAAAAAGGCAAAATCCAAAAATTGAATTTTGCCTTAAAGTGATTGGGTTAGCTGGATTCGAACCAGCGCATGATGGAGTCAAAGTCCATTGCCTTACCGCTTGGCTATAACCCAATGAATGGAGGGGAGTGGATTCGAACCACCGAACCCGAAGGAGCGGATTTACAGTCCGCCGCGTTTAGCCAGACTTCGCTACCCCTCCATGTGATAAACACATGTCTTTATTCGACTTAATTATATTACCGAAAATTTGAAATCATTGCAAGAGGATAATCCAAAAAATTATCTAATAATTTTAATATCTTTGGAACTAACGAATTCATTCGCCGAAATCCGATAGTACTGTGTGCCATTAATTTGAATCACCTTATCGACACCCCAGATGGAAGATCCAGCAATAGCTCGATTAGTGAGTGTTTTACCATGAGAATCTTTCAAAACCGCCATCGGCTTGGCGGTGATTTTAATTCTCTCAATCGTGAATTGATAGCCGTATGCCTGATTAGTTCGAATATAGTAATCCTTCGAAATTTGATAATAACTTCTGCCATTGATTTGAGCTGTTTTTGCAATCGCTAAATTGCTATTAGCAGCTAATTTAACATTCGATATCTTTCTTCCGTTACGATCATAAAGTGCAATCGGTCCATTATCAGGATATACCGTCACTGTCTTGAAATCGCTGGCCGCTAAAACTGGCGTACTAAAGCCAGTAATAGACATCAAAATCCAAGCTAGTAACATTGAAATTTTAAAACTTTTTTTCATCCACTAGTTCCACCTTTTCAAAGCTGAATTTATGATACCAAGTAAATATGAATTAATTTTGATTTTTTCCAATTAAACCAAAATACCCTCTGATTCTTAAAGTTAGAATCAGAAGGTATTCGAATTTTTTCAAATATTTTAGTTTACACCTTGCATCAAACGTTTGATACGAGGTACGAACATGATCAAGATCACTGCAGCAACCAATGTAACTACACCAGTCACTCCAAAGAACATCATTTCGTTTTGGGGATTACCAGGCTGGAACAATTTAACTAATTGCGCATTAGCAGCCTGACCAGCTGAATCGGCTAAGAACCACATACTCATCATTTGACTTGAGAAAGCCTTAGGAGCAAGTTTAGTCGTAGCTGAAAGTCCAACTGGGGAAATCAACATTTCACCAATTTCAATGATACCCCAACTTAGTACCAACCAAAGTGGATTAACTTTTCCACTTGGAGATAAACCAATCAAAGGAATCATCAAAACAAAGTATGAAATTGCTGTGGCAACCAATCCCATCCAGAACTTAGATGGAGATGAAGGTTGTCTCTTGCCAAGTTTTGTCCAAAGAATCGCAAAGAATGGCGTATAGATAATGATAAAGAATGGGTTAAGCATTTGGAACTGTGGTGCTGAAAGATTGAAACCTGCAAAATGCAGTTGAGTTTGTTCAGCCGCAAACAATGCTAAAACAACTGAACCTTGTTCCTCAATTGCCCAGAAAATCATTGCAGCGATAAACAATGGAATATAAGCAACAACTCTTGATTTTTCAACCTTAGTTACCTTTTTACTTGTTAACATCATGATGAAGTAGCCAATAGGTAAAGCAATACCCAAGATACTAATAATCGTAATGATGTTATCAATTGTAAAGGCATGAGCCACAGTCAAAATAATTACAATAATAATTACAGCGATAATTCCGTACGTTAAACGCTTATAGAAACGATTACGTTCCTCGCCAGTAATAGGGTCTGGTGCATGCAAACTTGATTCAGGCAAGTATTTGCGTCCATCCCACCAATATACAATCAAACCAATAAACATACCGATGGCAGCTAATGAGAATCCAGCGTGGAAGTTAAAGGCATTACTCATACTGTTAACGGCTTGTGGTGCAATCAATGATCCCAAGTTAATACCCATGACATAAATACTGAAACCAGAATCACGTCTTGGATCATCATCAGAATACAATCCACCAACCATTTCGGAAACGTTTGGCTTCAAAAGACCTGTACCAATAACGATCAAGGCAATGGAGCCATATAGTCCGCCTTGACCAATTGGAAGTGATAAGACGATGTGACCAAACATGATCAAAACACCACCCCAGAAGACAGTTCTTCTGGCTCCTAGAAGTCTATCACTAATAAAACCACCAAGCACACTGGACATATAAACCAGTGAACCATAAATCGACATAATTGAAGCGGCCGTAGTCTGGTTCATGCCCAGGCCACCCTTACTTACTGCATAGTACATGTAGAAAAGTAAGATAGCACGCATACCGTAGTAACTGAATCTTTCCCAAAATTCAGTTAAGAAGAGCGTACGTAGACCGGTCGGTTGACCGAAGAAACCTCGATCTTTTTTCTCGTCCATTAAAATTCTCCTCACATTACACAATGAATGAGTTAATATTAAGCTTTTCTCTTCCTTATGTCAAAACATTTTTTAATAAAAGCTCTGTTATCCCTTATATATCAACGAATAAAAATAAGAGCCTTTTAATATAGGCTCTTAATCTTAATGGTGCTTAAAGGCCTCTGTTGCCATAACTGCATCTTTCCATCCAGCGTAAAGATTGGTTCTCAAATCTTCAGACATTTGAGGTTGATACGACCTACCAGTTTGATAGTTCTTCTTAATGTCATCAAAATCTTTCCAAAAACCAACCGCCAATCCGGCCATAAACGCCACACCAAGTGAAGTTGTTTCCAATTCTGCGGATCGTTCCAAAGGAGTATTTAAAATATCGGCTTGAAATTGCATCAAATAATCATTAGCTGAAGCCGCTCCGTCCACTTTCAAAACTTCAATCGGCATCCGAGCGTCAGAGCGCATTGTCTCGATGATATCCTTAGTTTGATAAGCAATCGCCTGCAAAGTAGCTTTGACCAAATCCTTATCAGTCGTCCCCCGAGTGATACCAAAAATCGTCCCATGAGCTTGGTTATCCCAATATGGGGCACCCAAACCAGCAAATGCAGGTACGACATACACTTCATCTTGACTAGTTGAGACCTTCGCAATTTCAGAAGTTTCAGGAGTGTTGCTAATTAAGCGCATATCATCCCGTAACCATTGCAACGCAGCTCCGGCCACAAAGACACTTCCCTCTAGGGCATAGCTAACTTTTCCATTCAGACTATAAGCAATTGTCGTCAACAAATTATTATCCGATAAAGCTGGCTTGGAACCAGTATTCATCACCGCAAAAGCACCCGTTCCATAAGTATTCTTGACCATTCCCTTTTCAAAAGCCATTTGTCCAAAGAGTGAGGCTTGCTGCGAGCCGGTCATACCTGTGATTGGAATCTCAGAACCATAAAATTGATAATTCTTTGTTATACCAAATACTTCTGAATTGGATTTCACTTCTGGTAACATCTGACGCGGGATATTAAATAATTCTAATAATCCATCGTCCCACTGCAAAGTATTGATATTATAAAGCATTGTTCGACTGGCATTGGCAGCGTCTGTGGCAAAGTTTTCACCATCAGTCAGCTTCCACAATAACCAAGTGTTAACGGTTCCAAACAATAACTCACCATTTTCAGCCCGAGTTTGTGCACCTTCGACATAGTCTAAGATCCAACGAATCTTCGTAGCTGAAAAATAAGGACTGATAATCAAGCCCGTCTTTTGATGAATCTCGTCACGATATCCCTCTTTGATCAGATCATTAGCCATTTTAGCAGTTTGGCGACTTTGCCAAACAATCGCATTGTAGATTGGTAAGCCAGTCTTTTTATCCCAAACGATTGTTGTTTCACGTTGACTGGCGATACCAATAGCCTTGATTTGGGCTGGTTTAATACCTGAATCGATCAGAGCAGTCGCAATCGTTGTTTGGACCGCATTCCATAATTCATTAGGATCATGTTCGACCCAACCTGGATTAGGCAAAATTTGTTTGATTGGGTGTCTAGCCATCGCAACTTTTTTACCGTTATGGTCAAAAACAATTGCCCGTGCTGTAGTAGTTCCCTCATCAATTGCTAAAATATATTCTTTCTCCATCTCTAACTCCTAAACACCAAAAAAGGCGAAATCCGCCTTTTACTTTCTTACTTTATGCTTAAACTTTCTAGTTGCACTGACAGCTTCTTGCCAACCTTCATACAGATAGTCAGCTTTTTTAGCATCCATTTCTGGTTCAAATGTCGCCCCAGTAGCATATTGTTGCTTAATATCATCTAGGTTATCCCAATAGCCTACTGCTAGTCCAGCTAAAAATGCAGCTCCCAAGGCAGTCGTTTCCAAATCCTTGGCTCTTTGAACTGGAGTTTGTAAAATATCAGCTTGGAATTGCATTAGATAGCGGTTATTGGCAGCCCCACCATCGACTTTCAAAGTTGGGATCTCAATACCTGTATCCTGCTTCATAGTTTCAATAACGTCACGTGATTGATAAGCTAACGATTGCAAAGTGGCCTTGATAAAATCATCTTTAGTCGTTCCACGAGTTAAGCCAAAGACTGCCCCTCGAGCATCGGAATCCCAGTAAGGTGCACCTAAACCAGTAAAGGCTGGTACAACATACACTTCATCGTCATCACTTGAAGCCAAAGCAGCTTCTTCAGATTCCGGAGCTGTATCAACCAAATGCATTGCATCACGCAACCATTGGATAGCTGAACCAGCTACAAAGATACTACCTTCCAAAGCGTAGTAAACTTTGCCATTGATACCATAACCGATGGTCGTTAACAAATTATTATCAGATAGCTTAGGTTTTTCACCAGTATTCATCACGATGAAAGCCCCTGTACCATATGTGTTCTTTACCATTCCTGGTTCAAATGCCATCTGGCCAAAAAGTGCCGCCTGTTGGTCACCGATCATACCAGCGATAGGAACTTCTGAACCGTAGAAGTGGTAGCCCTTAGTTTGACCATATACTTCAGAATTAGGCCGAACCTTTGGCAACATAACTTTGGGAATATTTAGTGCTTTTAGAATTTCATCATCCCATTGAAGGTCGTGAATGTTGAATAACATCGTCCGACTGGCGTTAGAATAGTCGGTCACATGGGCAGCACCACCAGATAACTTCCATAATAACCATGTATCAATTGTTCCAAACAAGAGATCGCCGTTTTCAGCTCGTTTTTGAGCTCCATCGACGTGATCCAAAATCCAACGAATCTTTGTAGCTGAGAAATATGGATCGATCAGCAAACCAGTTTTTTCGTGGATCATCTCACCAAGACCAGCATCTCTCAATTCATCAGCGATGTCAGCAGTCTGTCGACTTTGCCAGACGATCGCATTATAGATTGGTAAACCGGTATTCTTGTCCCAAATGATTGTCGTTTCACGTTGATTCGTGATTCCAATCCCCTTGATCTGCTTTGGCTTGATACCAGATTCGATAAAGACCGTCGCAATCGTTGACTGAACTGCATTCCAAATCTCATTAGCATCATGTTCAACCCAGCCTGGTTGGGGAAAATGTTGTGTGAATTCACGTTGTGCATCGGCAATTTTAGTGCCTTTTTGGTCAAAGATAATTGCTCGAGTACTTGTCGTACCTTCATCAATCGCCATAATATATTCGTTAGCCATCATTTCACCTCATTTTAATGTAAACGTTTCATATTTGAATAGTATAACATCTGCAAAATTTTGCAAACTGTTATCACTTAATTTTTAATATTTTGTTGTTATATTCATTTAATTAAAACAATTTTCTCTTTTTTCTTTCAATACAATTAAAAGTGGCGAACAATCCTACCGATAAGATTGAGATGGACCAACCCAATTTCAATCCAGGAACTCGATAATTTAAAGCCACCTGATGCTTTCCGGCTTTGAGATTTACTGCCATTAAATTATCGACCACTTTATGAATTTTAGCTTTTTTACCATCAACCTTAATGCTCCAACCGTCATCGTAAGGAATACTGAATAGCATTGGCGAATCTTTGGCAACATCGATGGTTCCGCGAACTGTATCGTGATTCAATGTTGATGTGATCTTCAAAGAATTAGCTCGGAATTTTTTAAGGGAGGCTAAGAAGGCCGTTTGATCAAGTGATTGGAAGTAACTTGGATTTAAGTCTAAGGACTTATTGGTCATAATTTTGACGTCGACTTTTTCACCAGTTTTGAAATGTCCTAAGCGTAAAGTGGCTGCACTATAGACATTCATTGAAGCTGTTTGGACTCGTTTGCCATTCACATAAATTTTAGCGGTATCATAGTTCATCGGCGACACATAAAAATACAGCGGTCCACTAGTTCTTGTCGTCAATCGATAGTCATAAAGCGTCTTTTTCCCTACATCAGTTTGATCCATACTGCTGATATCGACATTTTTCAAATACTGATAACTATTACCGTTCAAAGCTTGCCAAAGTAAATCTTGATTAGTCAGAGCTTGCTTAGTGTACATTTGAAAATCATAGACATTTTTATCAACCAAAAATCCCATCGATGGTGCGCTATAATTTTCTTCAACGTGATAATGATTATCCCACTGCCGGATTCGATAATAGACTCCAAACAGAGCATTCGTTAAATTAGTTCCTCCATAGTAACTGATTCTTCGAACATTCAAACTAAAATATCCTAAATTGTGCATCATCTGCAAAGTGTCTTGGTTCAAAGTCGAACTATAGAGGCTCAAACCATTGATATTGAATAAAATAGGGTCGTTATAATTATTATATTTTTCCGGAAAAGCTTTGTTCAACCCTGATTTGGAAACGATTATTCGATGGCCCAATTGTTTTCGACCTTTAATATTTTTCAGGATGTCATTTTCCTTAACGAACTCTGCTCGATATACTAATTGATTGCCTAAACCGGCGGTACTGATTACCGCATTAAAGTTTGCAATCACTTCGAAGACGATCATCAACAACAATAAATTGATGACTTTTTGATTCCGATTTAACCCTAAAAGAATCAGGCCACTGACGATCACACAAACGATACTTAAGAAGAAGTAACGGCCGTCATATTGTCGATTTGGGGTACCGAAGCCGAGTTTCTCGATAATTTTGGGCAAGAGCCATTCTGTAATATAACCGATTGAAATCAAGATCCCCGCTAAACAAGTGCCTCTGACGACGGTATTCTGATCGCGGTAAACGCCGGCATCAAATGCTTTATAGGCCATAAAAACACAAACGAAGGAAAAAATAAAACTATTGCGAAATGGAAAACCAGCGGGGTTTTGGAACATGTGCCAAACCGTGTTGAAAGTCGTCACAAACATACTGATCAACAAGGCTCCAATCAATAGTGATGCATACCATTTATCTTTGTTGCTGATCTTGTTACTGACAAAATAACTCAATAGTAAAATCAAAACTGTCGAAGTCATAAAAACTGACGGACCATGTTCGAGTCTTTGGTCAAAAGTATTGCCGCCAATTCCTAATTGTGTCAATGCCTCTAAACCAAAACGAGCTGAAGGTAAATAATTCCACAAATTAAACGAAGTCTTCGCCGTCTTCATCATTCCGACCAAAGTTGGAACCAAGACTACCATTGAACTCAAGCCTGCCAAAACCGAAGTGATCAAATAATTTCTAATGATCAGCCACTTATTGTTAGCTTGGAATAGTTTATTCTCCAGACCAATATAGACGAAAAAACAAACCGAAAAAATACAGAGCATGTAGCCCAAGTAATAATTAAAAATAATTGCTAAAAGTAAGGAAACATAATAGAGCACGTAACGTTGCTGTTTAATCAGCTTTATCACCCCGACCGCAACTAACGGCAACATGATCAAAGCATCAAGCCACATCAAGTCGTAAAAATATGACGCCACAAAACCACAGAATCCATAAGCGACTGTGAACATGTAATTAGCGAAAAGCGTTTTATTGAAATAGCTTTTTAAAAAGTAAGCCATCGTAACGCCCATCGTGGCAATCTTTAGCATGATGATAATGTTTGCGGCCGCCGGTATCCCTTGTGGACTAAACAAAACGATCAATAAATTAAATGGTGACAACAAATAATAGCTTATAACCGGGAAAAAGTTATCTCCGAGTGATTGGCTGAAGAGATACAAGTGTAAATTACCCGAAACCAACTGCCGTCTGAGCTCAGTTAGAAAAGCTAAATATTGTGTCCCTAAATCACTACTCAAAAAATTATTGCTACCAAATGGGACTAAGCCTGAATAAGCAAATATAAATGAAATAATAATTAGGTTTAATAAAAACGCTCCAAAGTAATACAGGGCATGACGTTTCGACATAATTTTTCTCCTTCAATACTAATCAAATAATATGTGATAATGGCGCCAATTGCAAAAATGACGACAAAAAAAGAGCTTGCATATGCAAGCTCTGTCATCATATTTGTTTTCATATTTGTTTACCTCGGACTAATTATTATTTGATTTTGTTTTTGAATGTGAATGGTTTTGATTTTGTATTTTGTATTTTTGATGGTTTAGTTTAAAAATTTCTTTTCGTTGTAATTTCTGATCATCTTAGTGCAAGCTGCATCTAAGACGGAGACACCCGTTAGAACGAGAATTGGATGTTTTTTCATATTTTTCACCTCGTTTTTTGTATAGCCATACTTGACTATGTAATACATAATATCTGGATATTATGAAGTTGGTCGTAGGAAATTATGAACTTAATGTGAAGTTTCTTGCTTGGTTGATTGGTTGGTTGGTTTGGTGATGCTTTGGTATTGGTTCACTGCCGGCTTCCGTTCGGCTCTGAGGGGTCTGGAACGCCATGGGCATCGCTTTGAACCAATTGAAGTTCGCAATTGTTTCAAAGTCGAGCCTTGTTCTAAGTGTGCTTCGCCCACTAAGAACAATTTCATGGCTGAGACCCCTCAGAGCTCTCACTACAGCCTAGAATGTTAAAACATATTTGGATATCCCTCAAGTGAACAGGTTCAAGAGATAAAACAAGTTCAAAGGCAATAGCAAGTTCAAAGGCTAAAGATTAAAGTCAAAAACTTAAATCCTTAAAAGATAAAATGAACCAGTGTCTTTAAATGAATTAATATCTTTGATAGAAATTAAATAATGTATTGAATTGATATAGATAAAAGTCAATTCAATACATTTTTTTGTCTTGTCCTTTATCTTTTGCCCTTAAGCACCGAGGTTTTCCAGCTTCCACTCCTACCGAGCACAATCAAAAATGTGGGGACCCCTATATATATCACTAACAAATCAAATATGCAGTAACCCAAGTCAGGAGCGGAAGTTCTGGGGGATATCAGTGGTGAAATTTTACTTAATTGGCGAACCTTGCCAATTTAGTAAAAGGTCGAGCTTGAAGACAAGCGGTTCTCTTGGCTCCAAGTCGGCCCACCACGTTCCATATCCCCCAGAACTGGAGCGGATGACGGCAGTGAACAAAAAAAACACTGCACAAAAAAAAGCAGCCTTTCGGCTACTTAATTATTAATATCGTTGCTAATCAGTTACTTTTACTGAGTCAGCTTTTTCTACGGCAGCTCCAGCTAATGCACTGACATAGTTGACTGGCTTGTCAAAGTTTGGTTGGAACAAGAAATCAACCATTGATAATTCATCGATCGTAACGTTCTTTTGAATAGCTAATGATAAGAGGTTGGCAGATTGTGAAACGTCGTACTTACTTGTCAAAGCTCCACCAAGAACTTCTCTTGTTTCTGGATCCCAAACTAAGTTCATCAAAACTGGTGTAGTTGTCAACATGAATTCTGGACGGTAGTTATCTTCCAATGAAACTGTTTCAACTTTCTTGCCTAAAGCTTCGGCGTGAACTTTTGTCAAGCCACTGGCAGCATATGTTCTGCCAAACAATTCAACAGCTGAACTTGCTTGTGTACCCATGTATGCTTCGGTATCTTTTTCGATATTCTTACCTACTAAAATACCTTGACGTACGGAGTTAGTTGCTAATGGAATGTATTGATTGTCTTGAGTTGGGTTGTAGAAGACTGAAGCGGCATCTCCGGCTGAGAAGACGTCTGCTTTACTTGTGTGCATATATTCATCAACAATCAAAGCTCCATTTGGTAATGTTTCAAATTGATCTGAGAACATATCAGTATTAGGACGGAAACCAACGCACATAACGGCAATATCGGCTTCATATGAGTTCTTATCAGTCTTAACAATAACGCTGTGATCTGTTTCTTCGAATGATTGAACTTTTTCATTCAAGCCCAATGTAACGTTGTGATCACGGTAATCTTGTTCTGCTACTGCTGACATATTTGGATCTAAGTTCTTTGCTAAAACATCTGGCAAAGCATCGATCAAGGTTGTTTCTTTACCAAGTGTTGAATAGCCTTCTGCTAATTCGGCACCAATATATCCAGCACCGATAACGATTGCGCTCTTAATATCAGAAGCATTTTCCTTTAATTCTGTAGCGTTAGTCCAGTTCTTGCAGAGTTTTACTCGACTTGAATCAATTCCAGGAATTTGTGGAACGATTGGAGCAGAACCAGTTGTAATAACTAATTTGTCATAAGGCTGTTCAAAGGTTTCGCCGCTAACTAAGTTCTTAACTGATAATTTCTTAGCGTCAAAATCAATGTTAGTTACATCATGTTGCATGTGCATGTGAGCACCCATTTCTGTCAAAGCTTCTGGGCTAGCATAAAACATCTTATTAGGGTCTGAAACACGGTCACTGACCCACAAAGCAATCCCACATGATAAGAATGAAAGGTTATCATTACGTTCAAAGACGGAGACTTCCCAATCTGGATGCTCCTTTAAAATGTTCATTGCTGAAAATGTTCCAGCATGTGTACAACCTACGATACTAACTTTCATAATTGTAGCCACCTTTTTTACGTTATATTTACATTATAGTTAACATTTTAACATAATTAAAGCGTTTACATACTATTTAAAAAAATATATCTGGATTATAAATATTTGAATGTTAATTATAATTGCGTAACGTTATTCCTCATTTTCTCTATATCTGTGTATTAAGTATACAGGCGCCGAAAAAACTAGGTTACCATTATAATTGCACAAATAGTAGAATTTGTGTGTTTAATTATAAATAAATATTTTTATCAAAATTGAGTTACACTGTTTAAACACCTGTGGTATATTGTAATCGTGAAAGAGGTAGAGATATGAAAAATGCAAATTCCTTCTTTTTTTAACTCTTAATGTAGTTAACGGTACATCCTCATATCGTTAATCTTAAAAAGCTTACTCGCCTGGAAGAAAATTGCCCCCCTCAATCAATTTCCTTTCAAGGCGTATCCCATTATAATAATTACTTTGAATGCTTTCATTAATAACAAATCCCTCTCTATTTGACAATTTGGAAATCTCACAAGCGTTCATGTCTTACCTCCGACACTACTGGTAATGCTGCTACACATTCTTGTAGTAAAAAAAACAAGCCCGTCCCCCCAAGATGAGCTAGTTTTTTTTTGCCATTTTTTAATGTTTAGGCTTGAATCAGATTTATAAAAGAAATTTTTTCAAATATGAATCTTTCTGTTTAAACATATGTGGTATATTAATAACTGTGAAAGGGACAAAGATATGTAAATGCTATTTCTTCCTTTTTTTAACTCTTAATGAAGATAAGCGGTACATCCTCATACTGCTTACCTTATGCTTAACGCATTCTGAAAGAAGATTGCCCCCCTCAATCAATTTTCTTTCACACCCTCAAATGCGTATCCCATTACAATAATTTACTTTGAATGCTTTCATTAATTAACAAATTAATTAACAAATCCCTCAAATCCCTCTCTATTTGACAATAATATGGAAACCTCACAAGCATTCATATCTTTTCCCTGACACTACTGGTAATGCCGTTACACGCATGGTGTAACAAAAAAAACAAGCCCGTCCCCCCAGACAGGCTGTTTTTTTTTGCATTTTTTTCAATATTAATTCGAATAAAATCAGACAATTATCATTAATTCGTTTTGATTTAGTGCTTTGAAGCACTCGTTGTAGCATCGACTGTTTCGGTTTTAACTTCTGGTTTCTTAGAAGCACCGGAAGTTGCATCTAATTTAGCATCTGGATCCTTAACTAACTTTTGACCGGTAGCTTTGAGATATTCGTCAACGATTGGTTTTAGATCGACGGCCCACTCATTAACACCTTTGTAGTTGCCTTCTTCATCATGCATTGCTTTGTAATAATGCATAACATGATGCTTTTCTTCGTCGCCACCAGGGACAGGCATTGAAACTAAGTCCGTTTCGCCAGTTCTTAGAGCGTTGATAACTTGCTTAACATGTGTGATGACACGTTCGATGCTTGGATGAACTTTATCTAAACCATCACCCACTTGATCAGGAGTTCTTTTAGCTAACATCTTTTCAGTTGGCAAGAATTTATTGTAATAAATAAATTGATTATTCTCATCGACATAAGTCAATTCAATTGGAATCGTCTTGAGGAAGTAATTCAATTGATTAACTGTCAATAAACCACTATCTAATTTAACGTAAGTATTGCCGTCAACTGCATTGACCTTTTTAGCAGCCTGATCCAACCAATCATCAGCATTCATATCGATACCTTGAACAGTAGTGTCTGTTCCTTTCTTACCACTTAAATCTTCATCTTCGTATCCATTTGTTTGTCCCATCATATTAATCACCTTCGCAAATTTAACAAATTTTTCTAACGTTGATTGTAGAAAATCAATCGTTCGTTGATCCTTTAAATCATCATTTTCATCAAAAGCTTCTTTAACATTTCCTAACAAAAATTCATTCCCTGGCATAACGATAGCGTTGACACCGGGTGCCTCAAGAATCTGACGTAAGTGTAATTGTGCTCTGGAAGAACCTTGATTATGATATGAGGCTCCAACGATCATCACTGGCTTGCCATCCAAAGGATGAACTTCATAAGATAGCCATTCGATCACATTCTTTAACGCTGACGTGACGGTATGATTGTGTTCTGGTGTGGCCATGATAACTCCGTCAGCAGCACTGATCTTGCGGCATAAATTTTGAATTGCTTCACTGTTTGTTTGATCATCATCTTCATTGAACATCGGTACATCATTGATATTCAACAATTCGATATCAGCAACTCCTGCAAAATGTTTTTCCATAAATTGTAGTAACATTCGATTATATGATTGATCGGCAATCGATCCTGCTATTCCAACAAATTTCATCGTTTTCCCTCTAATCTTTGTCCCAGGAGAATTGTTCAGCCTTTTTCTTGTTGATGTCATGGGCATGATTCAATTCTTTGGAAATATTAACGAACTGTTCAAAGTCTTTAAAGAGACCATCCAATTGTTCAACCAATTGAACATCTTTTAAATCTCCTTTATCGTCAAACGCTTGTAATGAATGGCCTAATAAGAATTCAGAACTAGGCATGATCCGAGCTTTTAGTTCAGGTGAATCTAAAATCTGACGCAACTGAGCTTGGGCTCTTGATGATCCTAACGAACCGTACGAAGCACCGGTGATCATTACTGGCTTATCGACAAAGGGATGGATTTCATACGATAACCAGGCTAAGAAACTAGTCAAAGCGGCGGGAATCGAATGGTCATATTCTGGCGTTGAAATTATCACTCCATCAGCAGCCTCGATTCGTTGAGCAATTTTTTTGATTCCCTCAGGAATGTATTGATCAGCACTCTTCTTATAGATTGGAAAGCCTGCAATTTCAACTATCTCAATCGTAGCTTGATCTTGAAAATGTCTTTGCATATATTTTAGCAATTCCCGATTAGTTGATTGACTGGCATTGGTTCCAACAATAGCAATAAACTTATTCATATCATCATCCCATTTTCTATATATTCTCAAGTACATTGTAAAATGATTCACGAATAAAATCAATATAATTTTGTAATCGCTTTTATGTACAAAAATTATATTAAATGAAAGCTCGTCAACAGGCCACTAGTCACATGCGTCTGCAAATCTTTAGTCACAAAAATAGCCTCGATTCCAGGTTGCGATTCTATCAAAGCAGCTCCTTTTTCCATGCCTTGATAAAAGCCAATAGTAGACCAAATCTCGCCATCAATTGAACGATCACTCACAATCGTGACACTGGCCAGATTATTACTGATCGGATAACCGGTCTTGGAATCAAACATGTGGTGATACTCGTGACCATCGATAACTAACTTCCGTTCATAAATTCCAGACGTCCCAATCGACTTTGCCTTAGTTTGAATCACACCTAACGATACATCCCTTGGTGCAGTTGGATTTTGAACCCCAATATTCCACAACTTGTCAGCGTGCTGGCTTGGTCCAACTAATAAGACATTGCCACCTAAGTCAATGATGCCACTTTCTACACCACGTTTTTGCCACAACGCTTTAATACAATCGGCGATATAACCCTTAGCGATTCCGCCCAAATCAATCTCCATACCCTTTTCCAACAAAAAGACTGAGTGCTGTTGGTCATTAAGAAGGATTTTTTCTGGATCAATAATTTTTAGGCGTTCCTGAATAGCTGCATCTGTTGGTTTATTAGCACCCTTGAAGCCAATTTTCCACAATTTAACCAACGGTCCAATTGCGACATTGAACCCTAGATGTTTGCGACTGACCAAGACAGCTTCCTTAATCAGAGCATATGTATCCACAGGAACCTCGACTGCTTTGATCCCGGCGTTGTCATTGATCGACATGACCTCTGATTTAGTTCGATTGACAGTCAACTTATCTTCAAAACGCTGAATCAAGTTATACCCCGCCTCCAAATCATTTTCGGTGGCAGGCGTCGCAACTGATAAATTTATGACCGTTCCTAACGCATAATAACTCTTATTGATTAGTCCCATGATACTTCCTCAATTCGTTTCTAAATTCTTTATAGCAGTGAAACATGTCGTTTTCAATAATGAGAACTTATTCACAATGATTATATTTAGAGTTATATTAATCATAACATTGAGAGGAAATGGAGTGAGTGAAATGTTTGCAGATTCAAATTTAAAATGGAACGCAACTTATGATGTGATTGTCTTAGGATTCGGTGGTGCTGGAGCTTCGGCAGCTCGTTTTGCCGCAGATAACGGAGCCAAAGTTCTCATTACTGACTCAGCACCCGAAGGTCACGAAGGTGGTAATACCCGTTATGCAGGACAAGTTATTTCATCTGGTGATGATCTTGAAGATTTACGTAAGTATTACGAAGATTTAGCTTTCCCTTTGTCATATGATCACGATTTAATGGATACTTTTGTTCAAGGTCTCTATCAAATTCCTAATTATTTGAGTAAATATTTAGGCGTAACGCCTTTTATTATGGGTAAACATCCCGATTCACCAGTCTCAAAAGCCTTGTACTTCATGGCACATGAATACCCCGAATTCCGTGGTCAAAAGACTCATGAACTAGTCGCAGTCCACGAAGGAGTAGCTGACTCGGCACTGTGGAAAAATCTTCGTCAACAAGTCCTCAACCGAGCCGATCAAATTGATGTCTTGTACCATACGCCAGCCAAACACTTGATACAAGATCCTAAGAATCACGCCATTGTTGGTGTCCAAATCGAGCGTAACGGTCAACTATTGAACGTCCAAGCTAAGAACGGCATCGTTATGGCAACAGGTGGCTTTGAAAACAATCCGCAAATGGTCGAGAACTACTTAGGCGAAACTAGCCTCAATCCTATTGGCTCACTCTACAACAAGGGTATCGGCATTAAAATGGCCAGTGAAGTTGGTGCTAAACTCTATAATATGAATAATTACGAATCATATGGCATTTTCCATGGACTCACGCCAAAACCTAAAGCCGGTCAACGTTCACAATTCTTACCATTCGATTGGCCCGCTTTCCATCAAGGCAGTTTAATCGTTGTTGGCGATGATGGTACTCGCTACTTCGATGAAAATGAGATGCACCGTCACGGACACATTCAAGATCACGGAAACTGGCGGATTCCTTTGGCTCAACGTCATCCGTTCGTTATCTTCGACCAAAAGAAGTACGATGAATTAGCTAATGATAAAGACGCCCCTTACCCAGAATTTTTAGACTCAGTTGTTAAAGCTGACAACCTGACTGCTTTAGCAAAAGTCCTCGATGTCACAGTTGAAAAACTTAGTCAAACAATCAAGGACTTCAACCACTTTGCTGAAATAAAGCATGACTATGCCTTTAACCGTGACGCTGATACCTTGAGTGCCTTTGATGATGGTCCTTACTACGCTTTGGCCATGGTACAAGGATTATTGAATACTCAAGGAGGTCCGGTTCATAATTCTCAAGCTGAGGTGCTGGATAATGACGATACGGTGATCCCTCATTTATACGCTGCCGGTGAATTGGGTAGTTTAATGGGACGCCAATATAACGGTGGTAGTAACCTAGCCGAAGATTTGATTTTTGGAAAGATTGCCGGTGAAAATGCTGCTAGTCTTAAAAAAGAAATTGCTACACCGACAGTCGATGCTCAAACTTCTGCCAGCGTTCACGAATCCGGTCTTGGTTCAGATATCGGTGAAGAAAACTATGAGACTAAAGAGAATCAATATATCGGTAAATCGACTGCTGGGATGGGAAATGAAATCGTCGTCCGTGTTACCGCTGAGAACAAAGATGATATTCAAGCAATCGAAGTCCTAAAGCAAAGTGAATCCGATGATTATGGACTCAAAGCAGTCAAAGAATTACCACAAGAAATCGTGGCAAAAAACTCCGTTGATGTCGATTCAATTTCCGGTGCTTCTGCTTCTAGCAAAGCTATCAAAGAAGCTGTCGCCAATGCTTTAAAGCAAATTAAATAATTACTCAAACTATGAAGTTAGAACATAACTGTGGGACAAAAGCACAATTGCTTGTGCTTAGACTAAATAGAGCGGCAACTCGATTTTGAGTTGCCGCTCTATTTACATTAATACTTGTTTTTAGCAGGGAAAATAAAAAAAGAGAAACACTAAGGTTTCTCTTGGGAGTTTGTTACATCAATACTTTATCAAGAATGCCGTCTGCAGGAGTCGAACCTGTGACCGCCGGTTTACGATACCGATGCTCTACCAACTGAGCTAAGACGGCTTAATAAAAAGATTACATCTAATCTCATCAACTAGATGTAATCTATGGGACACCTAGGTAATTCCTAAGTATTTATAACTCCGGTTGTCAGACTCGAACTGACGACAACCTGATTAACAGTCAGGTGCTCTACCAACTGAGCTAAACCGGAATAATTTAATAGCTCTTAACAGAACTATTAAATCTTATCAATTTATAGACTTAAGGTCAATAACTATTTGGCATTTTCTTTAGTAATTTTAGTTACGCCACCCATGTATGGAACCAAAACTTCTGGGATTGTCACTGAACCATCTTCATTTTGATAGTTTTCAAGAATTGCAGCTACAGTACGGCCGGCAGCAAGTCCAGAACCATTCAAGGTATGAGCCAATTGTGTCTTACCATTGGCATCACGATATCTAATATGTGCTCGACGTGCTTGGAAGTCCAAACAGTTAGAACAACTTGAAACTTCACGATACTTATCTTGAGCAGGCATCCAGACTTCAAGGTCATAAGTCTTAGCGGAACTGAAACTAGCATCCCCACTTGAAAGTACGATCACGTGATATGGAAGGCCCAATTGCTTCAAGATATTTTCAGCATTAGCAGTCAATTTTTCCAATTCATTGTATGATTCTTCAGGTTTAGAAACTTTAACCATCTCGACCTTATTGAATTGGTGCATTCTGATCAAGCCACGAGTATCACGTCCAGCAGAACCAGCTTCAGAACGGAAACAAGGTGTCAAAGCTGTAACATACTTAGGCAAATCTTTTTCGTCCAAAATCTTATCGGCAAAGTAATTTGTCAAAGGAACTTCGGCTGTTGGAATTAAAGTCAAAGGATTTTCGTCAACCATAACCGTATAAACGTCTTCGGTAAACTTAGGAAATTGACTAGTTCCAAACATTGCTCCATTGTTGACCAAATATGGAGGGATAACTTCGGTATAACCTTCTTTTTGATGTTGATCCAACATAAAGTTATAAACCGCACGTTCAAGCCGAGCACCCATGCCGATGTAGTAAACGAAGCGTGATCCAGAAACCTTTGTGGCTTGTTCAAAGTCAAGAATTCCTAATTCTTCACCGATATCCCAGTGATGACGAGGTTTGAAACCTTCCTTAGGAATCGCACCAACTTTTCTGATTTCAACATTAGTACTATCATCAGGTCCAACTGGAACAGAATCATCAGGAATATTAGGTAGGCGGACCAAAATGTAATTCATCTTACCTTCAGTTTCTTCCAAGTCAGCATCGATTTTCTTAATGTCAGCTCCAACTTGTTTCATAGCAGCAATTTCATCACTAGCGTCTTCTTTATTACGTTTCTTGTTAGCGATACCTTGGGAAACTGTGTTTCTCTTTTCCTTCAAAGTTTCTGTTTGAACTAACAATTCACGACGTTTTTTATCATATGATAATAGTTCGTCAATTTCATCGCTTTTTACACCACGAGAAGCCAACTTGTTTTTGATCCATTCAGGGTCTTTTCTGATCAATTTAATATCTAACATAAACGCTCTCCTTTTACATATCAGTAATAACTTAATTTACTGTCACCATTTTGATTCAACCAAAACTGTGGCAAAAAAATCTTGAGAAAATAAAAAATGGCCGAATCATCCCTCTAAAGGGACGAATCGGCCATTCGCGGTACCACCCAGCTTCAGCGTATACAAATACACTGCACTTTCAGATTTTATCGGATCAACCCGAACGGCATTACCCGTTGCTAGAATGCTGGAATATATAACCATCACGATTTTCACCAACCATCGCTTCTCTGAAAGGTTTTTGAGTAGGCACTCTTTAAGCTTTTTAATATTCTTCGTTAATCATAATTTAATTTAGATCAAATTTCAACTAGTAGTCAGTGCCTCTTTTAGTTTCTTCGACATCAATATCTTCTAGTTTTAAGAATTTGGTCTTATATCTAATCTTGTAGTAAGCCCAGCAGATGAACAAAATAATCAATCCACTGTAGCTGATCAAGAGTCGGCCAAAGTTAAAGTCAACCATCGAACGAACATCTTGACCTAAGATGATGATGATTCCCAAGACAATGGCCAATAAAGGACCAAATGGGAACCACTTAGCTTTATACTTCAAATCGTCCAAGCTATAGCCCTTATACAGATAAGCTTTTCTGAAACGATAATGTGAAAAAGCAATTCCTAACCAGGCAATGAATCCAGTCAAACCAGAAGCTGCCACTAGTAATTCATAGAACGAATCACCATACAAACTCGTAAATAATGCAACTGCACCAACCAATGCTGTCAAAATCAATGAATAAACCGGTACTCCACGACCATTAGTTTTTTGAAAGGCCTTAGGTGCCATGCCGTTCTTACTCATTGACCACAACATCCGACTAGCAGCGTACAAACCGGAATTAGCTGCCGAAATAACCGAAGTTAAAATAACGGCGTTCATGATTCCAGCTGCCAAAGGAATACCGACTTTTTTGAAGACGATCGTGAAAGGACTGATAGCAATATCTCCTGCTCCTGATCCTAATAAATTAGGACTTGTATAAGGAATCAATGCTCCAATTACTGCAATTGACAAAATATAGAATAATAAAATTCTCCAAAAGACTTGTTTAATGGCCTTAGGAATACTCTTTTCAGGAGTTGCTGACTCACCAGCAGTGATCCCAATCAACTCAGTTCCTTGAAAAGAGAACCCGGCAACGACGAAGACGCTTAGGATAGCTGGTACTCCGCCTACGAATGGTGCACTTTTGTAGGTATAATTTGATAGACCAACTGAACCATGTCCACCTAAGATACCCATAATTGTCAAAATACCACAGATCAAAAAGATAATTACTGCTGCAACCTTGATCGATGAGAGCCAGTATTCCGTCTCACCGAAGGATCCTACTGAAATGAAGTTGATGACTAATAAAATGATCATAAAAGTCAAACTTATCTTCCAAGAAGACCAGCTTGGGAACCAATATCTCACCACCAAAGAAATAGTAGATAAATCTACCGCTAAAGTGATGGCCCAATTGAACCAATAATTCCAACCTAAAGCAAAGCCAAAGGCTGGATCAATAAATTTTGTTGCATATGTAGCAAAAGATCCTGAAACAGGCATATAAGTTGCCATTTCACCAAGACTGGTCATCAAGAAATAAACCATGATACCAATAGCCACATAAGCTATCAAGGCTCCTCCTGGTCCGGCGGTTGAGATAGACGAACCACTAGCAACGAACAAACCAGTACCAATAGATCCACCTAAGGCAATCATCGACAAATGACGGGTCTTCAACGACCTGTTCACATCATTATTTTCCATCTTTAATTCCCCTTTTTTGGACAAAAAAATCCTTATTATCAGAGGAACTACCGACAATAAGGATTATATGTAATTATCCCATTAATCAATAGCTCAACGTTTCTTTGAAACGACAGTCTACTGCCTCTTAAGCAATAGCCCAATCAAGTTACTAAGTAGGAATAACTGATTTCGGCAAACTTCCCTTTCATATTTTTTCAAAGTACCCTATTTGCACTCAAAAATATTAATAATAAAGATTGCACCTCTATCTGATTACAAAATATTATAAATAAATGTTAAGATAGTAGCAAGTAGTGTTTTATATATTTGAAATTTTTAATTAACGTTGCCGGGGAAGACACAATGTTGTAGCAAATTTTTTTAGTCATGCAGGACGTTGAAAAATACCGAATGCTCACAGTTATTAAATCAATACATCCTCGTGAAGTAAACTTAAGTAACATCAGTAACCGTCTCGAATTCACATATCAAAAAACTTATAATATTTTTCAAGCACTGCTTGAAGACTTGGCTGATGTTGCTCCAGATATTGACGCAAGCGATACCCAAATCGAATCAATTGATTTTAGTAAAGTTTCAATCGATACATGCAGATTGTACTTAGTTAAAAATTCGATCGTTTTCCAAGCTTTTAATTATGGACTGCTCAACGTAAATTTATCGTTTGAGAGCTTCAGTAACGAACACTTTACCAGTAAGTCGACTTTAAATCGGCGCATGGCCAAGTTCCGTGCCTTCTTGAAGAACTTTGGTTTAAAGATTTCAAATTCTACACTTGAAATCAAAGGTAATTAAAAAAATATTCGGTGGATGGCATACTACGTTTATTGGTATACCTACCATGGTCAAGAATGGCCTTTCGAATTAGTTCAAGAAAAAATGATCGATGAAATCATCGACAAAGCTCATGTAACTTTCGACAATCCCATCGTTCACTTCCAATTAAAGTATTTCCTAGCAATTTCTAGAATTCGCCTGATCAAACACAACTATATCGACGAATTGCCATACTATAAAGATGTTTTCGGTGATCAAAACCTGGCCAATGACATCCTTGATTCCGATGACTACCCAATCGTTCCCAGCGGCAGTCTTCACAACGAAAACAAATTGATCAACTTATTCAGAAATACAGCCTTTCAACCAAGTGACAGAGCTTTTGAACAACCTATCAATGCTACCGCCAGAATTAATCCCAAGTTCTATGCTCTCGTTTATCACTCTATAGATTTTCTTAAAGAACATTATCACGACGACATGAGTGTTTACCACGATCAAAAGACTTTGAAACATATTATGACCTACGTCACTCGTGACATTGTCTTCTACTACATCATGGCTCCATACTCAGTCATGCATTTGGATACGATGTTTGATAATTACGACGAGCGAGCTTATACCGATTTGTATAAAGATATTTATACCTTCTTCTCCAATATCGATGAGAACGAATTTCCTGGCATCTACATCGCCTCTGAATTGATTTCAAGGGATTTATACCAGGTCCTACCTAGTTACATCTCAACCGTTCGTCAGGAGGATATTATCCGGGTTAAAGTGTTGATAGATCCCGGTAATCAAGCAGCCGAAGTCGTCTTGAGAAATATCCGTAACCTTGAATTCGTCGAAGTCGTTCCTAGTAGTGCCTACGAGAATGTCGATGTTTTAATAACCTCATTAGATATTTTGCCGTTAGACATTGAGAAGAAAAAATATCCAAGCAATCTTAAAGTAATCTCTTGGGATATTTCTTCGACTAGACCAGACTATATCTGGCTCTTGATTCAATTGAATCAAGTTTATGTCCGCAAACTTAAAAGTAAAATTGAAAGTAATAAAGAACAAGAAGCGCTCTAAAGTAAAGAAGGAACCTAATTCAGTTTTTGAATTAGGTTCCTTCTTTATGTTATTGCTCAAGAGCTGACCAAATTGTCAAACTCTGATGTTATTTATTGTGACGAGAAGATCTAGTACTACCATCACCGGTATTCTTTGATTTCTTTTGCGACAATTTGAAACTAAATTTGCCTCGACCACCATCAGGCCCATTACCTTTATTACGTTGTGAATAATAGAGATACATCCAAATGGCAACTGCAATCAAGACAACGATTCCCAAAATGATCCAGAGCCATTGCTTCTTATTGGACTCTTGCTTAGGCATCGTTGCACTGGTGACCGCCTCTGCCTGTTGTTTTTTAACCGTGATCGTATAATTAAAGTCCTTGGGAAAACCACTCTCATTTTTCAAGGAAATGTGTGCTTTATAAGTCCCAGCAGTCAAATTCTTGATGGGAATAAAGTAATTAAATTGCGAGTTAGGCGCAAATTGCAAATTATCCGCTGAATAATTAGTTACTTTACTGCCATTAGTGATCTTAGCCTTCAAGGAAACTTTATTAATGTTGATCGGTTCTGTATTGTCCATTCGATAAGCAATCCCTGTCGAACCCGCCACGGCTTTAGGAGCTGCTGATGTCAATACAGGCATGATGCCATCATCCTTAGAACGCAAGACAACGCCCTTGACGTATCGAACTTGATTCTTGATGTTGATATTTTTCGATTTCGTGGGACTAACTGAGGCAGTAGTCGTAATTCCACCTAAAATAATCCCAGAATATTCAGAACTAGGTGATTTAACTTTGAATGTGACCGTCTTGCTTTCGCCAGCCTTCAAAGTAACCTTTTGTTTTCTTTTACCTTCAACTAGTGAAGTCAAAGATGGCAGTTTCGACTTGTACAACTTGGCATTGTACTTATCGTATCCAATCACTCCAGAGTCTGCCGTATAAGCATTATTGATCTCTGTATTAACAGTGATCGATTTACTACCAGTATTAGCAATCAAAACTTTAAGATCTTGTGACCCGTTTGGCTTAACCTTGAGATCAAAATAAGATTCATCTTTGTTGATTTGATTATCTGGCAAAACTGCTTGAATCGCATAAGCTTTATCGGGTGCGGCTTTTACCACCGTAGCAAATGGTAAAAGCGTTGCAACCACTAATAAAATTGTTGAAAGAAATATTGTTATTCGTCTTTTCATACTTTTAACTCCTACCTGAATACCAAATGGCCCAGAATATTAGGAAAATAAGTGATATCAGAACACAAACTATTAAAATATATGTCACGGTCTTATCGTAGATCAAACCTTTACAACGTTTATTGATATTATTAGCTTGATCTTGCGTAATCGTGTACGTTTTGTGGAACGTCCATGTAGCCTTGCCGCTTCGAGCAGCTCCTTTGATGACATAAGTTCCAGCTTTAATTGGTGTAGTATTTTGATCAAAATCTACTGGGATCTTGGAGTTAGGAGCAATTTTAGGGTAAGTTAAGTCAGCTATCATCTTTTTATCGCCCATATTGAAACGATCTAACCAACTCCTACGCTTAACCGTCATATGTACAATCACATTCTTCATCATTCCAGGCTCTTTATTTTGCAGATTAACAATCATATGGGGCTTTTTCTGGATTGCATCCAATGACAAATTATAAAGGTTCAAAATGCCACCGACTGCTTTGTTATTATCAGTTATCCAGACTGGAACGTCGGCTGATCCTTTGGTTGAATCACCTTTTACATAAATATAAAAATCACCCATTGTCAGTCCCTTAATTTCCGAATCTGGCAATTTAATCTTAAAAGAGACGTCTTTGGTCTGATTCGGCTTCAGTGTCACTTCTTTTTTTGTCGTCATATCTGCAAAAGCATGCTTTAACCCAAATTGTCCTGATTTAACTTTATCGTGGAAGGTAATCTTACCGTCCATGAAGTAGTGGCGTTCGTGGGAACGAGAACCAAAGTATATCTATTGATACTGAAATTTCCTAAAGAAATTTTAACTGTACGTTCTTCATTCGATTTACCCACAATTTGAAACCTATCAGTCACTCCAGAAGAATCATCTTCAATCAACGGCGTCACTGTCACTCCACTAATATCCGCTTGAGTAGTGAGTGGACGGAAGAAAAATGTTATTGCACCTAAAACTAGACCCAGCATCGTTAAAAACCATAATCTGCTTTTCATAATAATCCTCGATTATAAACACTTTCTACCATTTATGATACTAAAAAAGCTATCCCAAGTCTTGGAACAGCTTATTTTTTTAACGACGACGTCTTCTTGGTGTATTACCAGAATTGTTGTTACCATTATTATTGTTATTATTTCTCTTACCAAGGTAAATACCCAATCCAAGAATAATTGCCAATGCAAGAATTGCTAATAAGATATACAACCATAGATAATTAGGTTTGATACCAGCTAGTTTATTGTACTTAGCTGCATCACTATTTGTAATTGTAAAGTCTTTTTCTAGAATCCAACTCTTCAAACCACCAGCGGTTTTATAAGTTAGTTTCAAATGATAATTACCCGCTTGCAATGACTTCTTACCCCAAGGAATACTAAAGTTATAGTTTGAAGTTGGGGCAATTTGTTGGTTACTTGCAATTTGTGTGACTTTGATACTCTTGTCGCCCTTTTTAGTAACGACAGCTTTTGCAGTTAGGCTTCCAGTATAAGCATTCTTTGAATTATGAACGTTAGCAAGTACTCCTTGAGACTTACCACTCGAACTATTTACCAATTTAGGTGTAACTCTTGTAATAGAATAAACAGGTTCAACATTTTCTGCATCTTTTTGATGTATTTGAACCGGAATAGAATACATAAATTTATTTTTAATTAACGTACCACTAGAACCAACTGTTCCCTTTGCTTTTTCTTTATATGGAGAAACTGTAACACCACCCATTAAAGTCCCCTTATAAGATCCTGTAGGTACTTTAACATGAAAAGTCAATGTGGCAGTGGTATTACCTGGTACTTTAAAAACTGATTTATTGGGTGTAATTGCATTTTTAGTTTGAATCTTTAAAGAACTATCTGTTACCTTAGCCTTGTCATAGCTGAGTTCACCATTATCATTGGTATACCCAGTAGTTCCGGTAAAAATAAATCGTCTAGTATCACTGGCCTTATTGATTACTAGTAATTTCAACTCAATATCCTGTCCAGGTGTACCAGTAATAAAATAATTTCCACCATTAATATTCAGATTATCATTATTCTCGCCACCAACTTTTAACGTGTAATCACCTGATGTAGCAGCAGAGACATTAGTTATTTGATTAGCCCCTATTATCGCTCCTCCAAAAAGCAACAGGCATAATAATAATTTCAAAAATTTTTTCTTCATTTGAATCCTCTCCCGATTGAAAACACTAAGATATAATTCATTTTCATTACAAAATAAAAACCACTACGATAGTAGTGGTCTTTAAAAATATTGATAAATTCTTTATCTAAAACCTTTTATTAACCTTCAGCAGGTGTAGTTGAAGGTGTAGCCTTAAAAGTCCAAGTAATAGTTGAATTGTATGACTTGCTTGAAGCTTTAGCTGCTCCTGTAGGTGTTCCTCCAACTGTCAAGTGTTCGTTCTTAGCGTCTGGTGTGAATGATGCATTGATAGCACCTGTATTATATTTTCCAGCTCCTAATGAGATAACATTAGGACCTGCTGATCCATCGGCATTGATAGTAGCTGGTAATGATTCCAATGCTTTTGTACCTGCTACGGCAACGTTTGCACCACTATCATCCTTCAATGGGGTTGCATCCAATGTCATCACAAAACCAGGTGCAGCCTCACGTGATTCTGTAACAGTTAGCAGTCCTTGTCCTTGACTATCTTCTGCTTTTTCATCATACTCGTTACTCTTCAAATTAACAGTTGAACCAGCTGCAGCTGTACCGAATCCAAAGTCAGGAACGGAATCAAGTGTCAAGATACCACTAACAACATTAACGTTAGCATTTGATTGTGCAGTTGCAGTACCAACTGTTTTACCATCGCCTGCATCATAAGCAATTGCTAATCCTGTACCTTCTTGACCTAATCCACCAACATCTTCATCCTTAACTTGTTCTAAGTTACCATTAACGAATTTTCCTGATGTTGTAGCAGCTTGTGCTGTCAATGATGGAGCAATCAATCCTAGAACCATACCTGTTGTTGCTAATGAACCTACTAAAACGTTTCTTGATAATTTCATGATATATCCTCCCTGATATAGAAAATTATTTTTTTGTTTTTGTCTTTCTTGATTACAATTAGATAATAACAAATTTTACAAGCTGTACACTCCATAATTTGTAAATGTTATTTGTCTAAATTGAATCATTTTGTTGCCATTGAAAATCTCAAGCTTTTGCGGAGCTTATAACTGTAAAAAGCGAATAGACCAATTAAAATCGTAAAGCCCGTTATGATCAGACCAGTGTCATGGGCGTCACCTGTTTGTGGGTAACTGGACAGGTTGTTGACATTAACTGATGGAACATAGTCAGTATTTTTATTTTGACTGCCTGTACTCGTGCCAGTATTGTCACCTGAAACCAAAACATTTGTATTCGTTGCGCCACCGCCACCGAGATCTGAAGCATCATCTCTCGAGTTGGCGACTACCGCAACTGGTGCCGATCTGTCAGCTCCACCTCCAGTCGTACTATTAGATTCGGCAATTACATGTGTAAAACTGAACCCGCCAATCACACCTAACAATATAACGGCTATTGCGAAGAAACCGACTACTCGCTTTTTGACTTTGAGACTTTTTTTGGTTCTCATTCTTCTTTTCATATAAAAGACCTCTCATCAAAAGTTCTGTCTGTTTTCTCCTTACGCTTAGTATAGTACCATCTGTATACCCACTTTTAAGTTCGATATAATTAAGAAATTCTTACGAGAAGTGAATCATTTCTTTAAAACGTAGTATTTCACGAGGTTATGTTGTCCCGTGTATGGAAGCGTTTGCTCCGCTTCGTAAATATATTTGAAGTTCAATGACTCTAACAATTCTTGTGGGGCAAGGTTTTTGGTCTCTGTAGCCGCCCAGATTTCATTCAAATGAATTTCATTAAATCCATAATCGATCAATAACTGAACTGCTTCCTTCGCATAACCTTGTCGTCGAAAATCTCGGCTCACTACAAAGCCAATCTCTCGTGTCAACAACAAAGCGTTCGATTCTCCCCGCTTATTTAGTTCAATAATACCAACCAACTGATCCGTTTTCTTCAAAGCAATTACAAATGCCCCTTGACGTCGTTGATAGAGTTCTAAGAGGTTCTGAGCAAATGTCCGGTCATCTGTATATTCTAGGCCAGCCAGTTCATGATTTCTTTTATCGCTGACTAAAGCAAAAAACGCTTCAAAGTCTTCATTTTTAAAACCACGTATTTGAATGTTCTTACCTATAAGATTCATAATTTGCCTCGTTTGGAATTCTTTCAGTCTAATTTCTAGGTTTTTAATTTAGGGTACTCTATAATGAATTTAGTTAAAACAGAAAGGGTGATTTTGCATGGATTTAGATTTTAAAGGTGAAACAATTACAACTTATGGCGACCCATTGACTGTTGGTGAAAATTTTCCCGACTTCACAGTTTTGAATAAAGACAACAATGAAGTCAAGCTTAGCAGTCTATTGGACAAGCCACTTTTGATCAGTGTAGTTCCTGACATCAATACTAGCGTCTGCAGTATTCAAACTAAGCACTTCAATGAAGAAGTTGACGGGCACTCAGAGATCAACTTTGTAACTATTTCAACTAACACACCTGAAGAACAAACTGATTGGTGTGCTGCTGAAAATGTCAAAAATATGGAAATGTTATCTGATATCGATCATGACTTTGGTAAGAAGTCTAAGATTTGGATCAGAGACAAGAATATCCTAGCTCGTTCAGTTTGGGTGGTTGACAAGAATGGTGAAATCATCTATTCAGAAATCGTTCCCGTTCAAACTAATGAACCTAGTTACGACCGTGTACTAGGCCAACTCAACGAATTAATCAAGTAAAACCAAATCTCCTCTGATTCTAATTTTGAGTCAGAGGAGATTTATTTGATTAATTTTTCAAAACTATCGACGCCGATGTTTGACAAACATTACAAAGTGCAATATGCAAGCCAATAAGACGAAGAAAATAATCGTAAAGCTCAGATAATTCAACCAGAAATTATCAGCAATCAGACTCTTAAAGGGTATCTGAATTCCCATCGTAATTAACGCCATCACAGCAATCATGAAGAATAATTGAATATATCGTTTCACAGTTGAATCATCCTTTCTCTTACGGACTGAAATTTTTTTCGCATACTTGTGACAAAGTTGTTTCTTATTATCCGGAATCTCTTTCATCCCAAAAGTCCCCGGTAAGACGATCTCACCAACTTTAATAACTCCAGCTGCTGACATGACCCGATCAATTGTCTTGAATGATTCATCAGTCACTCCCGTCAGAAAATTCTCTAATGAAGAAACATAACAAGAACTGATACTGAGATAGTGTTTATTCTTAAATTGTCCCGGAATCGTGTCACCATTTTCTTTAAAGTAAACTAATTTGGGACGCATACAGTCAAAAAGGTTCTTCATTACACCTGAAAATTCACGAAAATAAGTCGGTGCCGCCAATACCCAGACATCACTTTGGGCCATTTTTTCAGCTAATTCATCCAAAACCAAGTTCTTCTCGTGATATTTATGAGGTGTTACATCGTAATTTTCTAAATAAATCGTTTCAGTTTCGACATCTGCATCAACGTTTTTCAATACTTCAGCGATCATTTGAGCATTCAACCCGTTTTCCTGATGCGAACCGAGTATTCCTAAAATTTTCATACGCATAATCCCCTTTGAGTCTAAGTGTAATATACTGCACAAAGAGATTCAAAACACTAGCATTATCAAGCGATTGTTGCTACAGTATGGTTAACTAAGGAGGTTTTGAATTTATGAAAGTTCTTATTATTGGTGCCCATGGTAAAGTGGGTCACTTGTTGATTGGAGAATTACAATCAAGAAACATTGATTTTGTTGCTGGATTGCGTAGCCAAGAACAAATCAAGGCCTACGAGACAAATAATATTGAGACCCAATTCATCGATCTAACTGCATCGCTTGATAGTATCAAAGATTCAATAGTTGCTTCAGGTGCCGACGTAATTGTCTTCTCAGCTGGTGCTGGGGGCGCTGGCTATGATCTTACACTTGAAATCGACCTCGACGGAGCTATCAAGACGATGATGGTGGCTGAAGCTGTCGGTATCAAGCGCTATATCATGGTTAGTTCGGTCTTTAGCGACAACCGTAGCAAGTGGGACGCATCTGGTATCAAGCCATACATGATTGCTAAACATTATGCTGATGATCATTTGCGGGGAACCAACCTTGACTATACGATCATCCATCCTGGCCACCTAACTAACGACGACGGCACTGGCAAAGTTAAGCTTTTAGGACCAAATGAAGTCGATTCTGTTCCTAGAGTAGATGTTGCCAAAGCCTTGGCTCTGATTATTCAAAATCCATCAACAATTGGTAAAGAATTTACTTTTGCCAGTGGTGATGAACCGGCTGAAGATGTTTTTAGATAAATTTTTTTGAACCTTGAAAAGAGGCTTTTCACAAAATAACTTGTGGAAGGTCTCTTTTTATTATTCGTAAGGCAGGCTCAAGCGATTATTTCGATAGTCTTTCTAAGTTGAATATAGCTAAATTTCCGAACTTTATTTGATAATTTTTATATTTTAATCGTGTTTTTATTGAAAATATTTGATATTTTTGTAATACTTAATAAGTAATCAATAAAACCTTAGGGGGTTATATTTTGCCAAACGATGCTAATCTCAGTTTTATCGAAAAATTATTTCATCTTAAAGCTGCCAATACGACTATCAGACGGGAAGTTCTAGCTGGTCTGACAACCTTCGTATCCATGGCTTACATCTTGTTCGTCAATCCGCAAGTTTTAGGTGCCGCCGGGATGGACAAAGGGGCGGTGTTCACCGCTACTGCTCTTTCAGCAATTTTAGGTTCCGTTTTGATGGCTCTCCTAGCTAATTATCCAATTGCCATTGCTCCAGGACTAGGTGATAATGCCTTCTTCACTTATTCCGTCGTCCTTGCCATGGGTATTCCTTGGCAAACTGCTATGGCTGGAGTCTTCATGTCCAGTATCCTCTTTCTTCTGATCTCCGTTTTAAAATTACGGGAATTAGTAATTGATTCTATCCCCCATGATTTGAAACTAGCCATGGCCGCTGGTATCGGTCTGTTCATCGCCTTTGTTGGTCTTCAAGGTGGTGGCTTAGTCACTGCTAGCAAGTCAACCTTAGTTGAAATGGGATCTTTGACCGTACCAACAACTTGGCTAACTATCTTTGGCTTGATCATCACGTGATTGTTGATGGCTAAAAAAGTGCCCGGTTCAATTTTTATCGGTATGGTCTTAACTACGATCCTTGGTTTAGTTACCAAGTTGATTCCCCTGCCTAAACAAATCATCTCGACTATCCCTAGTATGAAACCTACCTTTGGAGTCGGAATCGCCCACATGCCTGATTTAGCTGACCCCAAACTTTGGGCAGTCGTCTTAGTCTTTCTATTAGTAGCATTCTTTGATACTGCCGGAACCTTAATCGGTTTAGCTGAACAAGCTGGCTTCATGAAAGATAATAAGATGCCTCGTATCGGCCGTGCTTTGATGGCTGACTCTATCTCAATGCTGGGTGGTGCAGTCATGGGTACCACCCCAACAGCTGCTTATGTTGAATCTTCAGCCGGAATCGCTGTTGGTGGCCGGACTGGTCTAACATCGCTAGTCGTCAGTGTGATGTTTGCCGTGGCAATGTTCTTCTCACCGCTTTTGACCATCGTAACTTCCAACGTCACCGCACCAGTCTTGATCATTGTCGGTATTTTGATGGCTCAATCGATGAAACAGATCGACTGGAGTAAATTTGAAATTGCTATGCCAGCTTTTCTAACTATTGTCGGAATGCCTTTGACCTATAATATTTCTTACGGATTCGCCTTCGGGATTCTGTTTTATCCTCTAACAATGTGGGCTGCCGGTCGGAGAAAAGAAATCACACCTATCATGTACATTTTATTATTCGTCTTTATTCTCTTACTTTACATTATCAATGTTTTGCCAACTAAATAGTTCATCTAAAAATCCCGCTGATTTTCAAAAAAATATCAGCGGGATTTTAAAATAGTGTTTAATATTGAACTCATTAATTATCGAATTTGATAAATTGCAATCTGACTGCGTTTAAAACTGCAATAATCGTTACTCCGACATCGGCAAAAACTGCTTGCCACATATCGACTATTCCTAAGGCACCGAGTAAGAGAAACAATACTTTGATGATCAGTGCAAAGGAAATATTTTGAATCACGATCAAGCGTGTCTTTTGAGCTATCTTCATCGCTTGAGCCACTTTCGAAGGTTCATCGCCCATAATCACGATATCGGCTGCTTCGACTGCGGCATCTGAACCCAAACCACCCATAGCAAAACCGACATCGGCCGTAGCTAAAACCGGCGTATCATTGATACCGTCACCGACAAAGGCTACTTTTTTATTGACTTGATGTGATTTCTTGAGGAGTTTATTGACGATTTCAACTTTGTTCTCAGGTAATAGGTTCGTATAAACTGACTGTAAGTGTAACTTTTTAGCAATTGCTTCACCGACAGTCTGATTGTCACCTGTCAACATGACCGTTTGTTTGATACCACGATTATTTAAGAGTTGAATTGCTTTTGCGGCATCAGCTTTAGGCTTATCGGCAATCACGATTGCACCAAAGAACTTTTCAGCCACTGCCACATAAACGATCGTTCCAACTTCTTTAGTTTCAGAAAAACTAATGTTGCCTGCTTGCATAGCCTTGGCATTACCGACGATAACTTGTTGACCGTTAACTTGAGCACTCAAGCCGTGGCCTGCTTTTTCAGTCATCTTTTCAATTGATAAGAGCTTTCCAGTGTAAGCTTGCAAAATCGAAACGGCAATCGGATGTGTGGAGTTTTTTTCAACACTTGCAGCCATTTGCAACAATTGTGTTTCAGAGACACCTGCAGCGGGTATAATTTTCACTACCGCAAATTGACCCTTAGTCAAAGTACCTGTCTTGTCAAAAGCCACGGTGTCGACTTTATTCAAAGCTTCCAAATAGTTGCTACCTTTGACCAAGATTCCCCGCTTAGAAGCGGCCCCAATTCCACCGAAGAAACTCAGTGGCACCGAAATCACCAAGGCACAAGGACAAGAAATTACTAAGAAAATCAAAGCCCGATAGACCCAGACATCCCAAGCACCGTTAACTAAGAGTGGTGGCAAGATAGCTAAAGCCCCAGCTAAGCCAACTACAATTGGCGTATAGACCTTGGCAAACTTAGTGATGAACTTTTCAGCTTCGGCTTTCTTGCTATTGGCGTTTTGGACTAAATCCAAAATCTTAGCCACCGTAGAATCATTGTAAAGTTTTGTCACTTTGATCTGCAAAGTTCCATTTTGGTTGATCGAACCACTGAGGGCTTGATCGCCGACTTTGATATTTTGAGGCATGGACTCACCAGTTAATGCTGAAGTATCAACTGACGAATTGCCCAAAACGACTGTTCCATCAAGCGGAATCTTTTCACCTGGTTTTACGACGATGATCTGACCGATTTGAACTTGGTTAGGATCGACCACTTTTGTTGTTCCATCAAGCTTCAAAGTTGCAAAAGCCGGCTTGACTTCCAACAAAGCAGAAATCGATCTCTTGGACTTGTTGACGGCAATATCTTCAAAGACATTTCCCAATTCATAAAAGAGCATCACTGCAATGGCCTCTGGATATTCGCCCAGAATAATGGCCCCAATCGTGGCAATACTCATCAAGAAATTCTCGTCAAAAATTTCACCGTGCATAATATTCTTGAGCGCCTTATAAACGATGCGAGCTCCAATAACTAAGTAGGCCGTGACATAAAAGCCGATAGTTATCGGTGTTGGCAAGATCGAACTCGACCCTACCAGCAACAAAATAAAAGAAATCAATAACCGAATAATAGTTAACTTAGTTGATTTGCTCAATTCATTTTTAAGACGCTTTTGTTTATTTTTTAATTTATAATCAGACTGGACATCGTAAGACTTCATGGGAATATCCTCCTCGAAAAGGTTTACATGCTCATTTGAATATATGAACAATCATTCATATATTAATTATACTATAATAAAACTTAGTAAATTTCAACCAGTACTAACCACATTCAATTAAGAGGACAAATTATGCCAGAACAAAATTTTGAGGTAGAACATCAAAAGGCTTTGCATAGCCTAAAACAGAATTTGCCTAATGATGAGGATCTTGAAGCAATGGTCAATATCTTCAAAGCATTCGGTGATATGACCCGTGTAAAAATTATTTTTGCGTTGGAAAAAACACCTTTGAGCGTCGGAGAAATCGCCGATACACTTGATATGAGTCAATCCTCTATCTCTCATCAACTAAGCATTCTCAAGCAATTAAATCTCGTTTCTAATGCCAGACGAGGTCGAAACATCCATTACCGCTTGAGTGATCAACACATTATTACGATCTTTAAACAAACCAAAGAACATATTATTGAGGATGAAAATGATTTTTAAATGATACCTTCTGATTCTAAAACTTAGAGTCGGAAGGTATTTTTGTTGGCGACAAAAAAGGCAGGTTTCCCCGCCTAAGCTACTATTTCTACATTTCTAACGTCCCTTAGTCGGAAAGTTTCGCCGTTATCAAGATAAAATAAATCTTCATTGTATCCACTGACTTCACCAGTTAGATCAACAGAAATTTCGTTATTAGTGTCACAAATATTCAATTGTATTTTAATTATTTGGTTATACGTAAATGATTGCATCAAGAACTTAGTGATCTGCTCCGCAGTCTGTTCCTTGCGCAGTTGCTTTTGACGATTCAATTTTTTAGCTTGTCGATTTAAAGCAGCGGTATGGTCACTGAGGTAAAATCCTTGCCACTTCATTTTGCCGCGATCGTGATAGTAGTTATCAAAAAACGATTGGACAGTCTCGGAATCATATTTATATTTACTATTCATCTTTATGCCGTCTTTTCTGTATTAATTCTTGTTTCTGGGGCCATTTCATCCCCACAAAACCATCATACGTGATTGTAAAGCAATATTTTTCCATAATTTTATTAATAATTTTTCCAAATCTGACAAATCATAGTTTTCAATAGTGTGGAGCGGAATCGAGTGCAGCCTTTTTCCCAGTGGTTGAATATTGATAAAAAAGTTATAAGTGCTGTCATAGCAGTCATTAACCACTTGTAAACTATACTTTACGTCTTTTTTCTTAAGAAAATTCTTGTCAATTCGGGACAGGATGATCTTTAAGTCATTATTCATAAGCATTCCCACCATTGTGGCCACCAACCAAAGTAGCTCGATGAATGGCAGTGCCACCTTTTAGCAGACTATTGGCGTAGACGATCGATTCAAAGCCATAGCGTGCCCTGATCTGATCGATGACTGACAACTTATCCTCATCTTGACACTGCTGTTCGACTGGCGTAAAAAAGTTTAATTGCTGTGCCTGTTTGTCGACCAATTTAGATGAATAAACGGCCAAGTTTCTGACCGGCTGCCCTTGCCAATAACTCTCGAACAAATGAATCAATAACTCCGATATCTCATTGTCATTGTCGGTATGATTCAAATTACCGGCAACGCTAAAACCACCACGTTCGCCCTCTTCTTTAGCCGCAAAAGCATAACTGACACTCAAATACAGACAGCCTGCTTGCTTATGATGATGACGCAACCTGGAAGCGACTTGTTGCCCCATCTCTTTGATGACTGTCTCAATCTCTGACTTTTGGTAGTAATCACGGGGCAGGACTTGCCAATTGCCAATACTGTGATTCTTCGGCATGATTTTATCGGACAAATTCGGGCGGTCGATACCCCAAGCTATCGCAAAAATCTGTTCTCCAATCAAACCTAATTCTTGTTTTAAATAAAAAGGATTGGTGTGTGCCAGTTCATTAATATTATGGATACCTAAGCGATTGAGCCGTTTCTCCGTTCGCTTAGCGATACTCCAGACATCAGTCATATTGGGAATCGTCCAAATTTTCTCTGGGACAGTTTCATAATGAATCTCGCCCATTAACTCGGGATCGTGCTTGGCATAAATATCTAATGCAATCTTAGCTTGAACTGGATTATCACCAATACCGACATTCGTATAAAGACCCAGACGTTTGCGGACTGTCTTTTGAATCAAGCGAGCCACGGCTCTTGGAGTATTGCCAAACAAATGCCAAGACTTAGTCATATCAAGAATGGACTCATCGATTGAGTAAGGCCAAACATCCGATTCAGCCGCAAATTCCCGAAAAATATTGTTGATCTGCAAGTTACGTTTAATGTAGAGATTCATTCGTGGCGGTACAACGATCAAATTGGGATCTTGTGGCAGATCTCGTTGACGGGAAACATTTGCTTTTAGATGGAAAACCTTTTTTGCTCTCGGGGAGGTTGCTAAAATTAAGCCACCATTCGTGTTATCAGCTTCACTCATAACAACCAATAGTTCTTTTAAAGGATTGAGTCCACACATAGTTGCTTCAACACTAGCATAAAACGATTTATTATCGATCAAAAAGAATACGCCATGGGGTTCTTTGCTATAATCTATCGTTCTATCCTCCTATCTGTCTACAATTTTATTATACGAACGCATGTTCTATTTTTCAAGAAAAAAATTCAAGTAAAGACTTTAATCCCTACTTGAATCGAATCGAAATTTATTTTTCTAAATCAGATAATTGCTTGAAATCATCATCAGTTAATTCAACATTAGCTGCACTAATATTATCTTGTAAATGTTCAACTGAACTAGTTCCCGGAATTGGCAAGATATTATCAGAACGTTTCAAGAGCCATGCCAAAGTAATCTGAGCGGGACTGACGCCATATTTAGTAGCAATTCCAGTTAATGGACTATCAGCTTTGGCCAAATTACCAGTATTCAGTGGGAACCAAGGCAAAAAGGCAATACCTTGAGCTTGGCAATAATCAACGATGGCATCGTCACCTTTGTGATTACCAACATTGTACATATTTTCCACCGCGTCGATCTTAGCAATCTTTTGAGCCGCCTGTAACTCTTCCAAAGAAACTTGACTGATACCAATATGCTTGATCTTACCTTCATCTTGTAGCTTCTTTAATTCACCAACTTGTTCCTCTAGTGAATAATGAGAATCAATCCGATGTAAGAACAATAAGTCTTCGTGGTCACGCTTGAACTTACGCAACGATAATTCAACCTCTTGACGTAAGAAAGCTGGGACACCAACAGGAATCCACTTTTCTGGACCTACCCGAACTTGACCAACTTTATCAGAAATAAAGATTTTGTCCGAATCTTTATATTCTGCTAAAGCTTGAGCCAAATAGTCGTCGGCATTCCAAGGACCATATGAATCAGCTGTATCAATGAAATTAACCCCTAGATAAAAAGCACGCTTGATAACCTCAACTGCTTGATCAGGGTCTTTATAAGGTCCCCAGACGCCAGGGCCAGTTAATTGCATCGTACCGTAACCAATACGATTAACGACGAAATCTTCATCAAATTTGTAAGTTCCTGCTTTAGTACATTAATTTCTTCCATTATTGAAACCACTCCTCATTAAAAAATCCATGTAGAAAATGTCATGATATTTTCTACATGGATAACTTTAGTCTTTTTGTTTTTATTTACAAATATTTGCTATAAATAGAAATTAATATATCTGCTTAAATATTTTTATAACAGTCGTTTGTATCTTTATCGGCAATGGGGATATCATAATTCCTATTCTTCTACAAACGATCCTTCAACCACTGGATATGATTCTCTTCCCGTTCAATTGCGCGTGTCAAAATTAAATAGTGTCCATATTTATCTTTAATTTGTTTTTCATCAAGGAAGACCGTTTTTTGGCGCTTCTGTAGATGGGCTAACTTAGTCTCATTAATCTGCAGTTCTTCAGTCAATAACTGTCTTCTTAACAATTGATCACGTTGGTCACGAATAAAGTAGAGTTTTAACGAGAATAGTTCTTCATTATCTTACAAAGGTTCCTTTAACCATTGACGCAAAATCTCCAAACCTTTCGTCGTCACCATGTAGTAAGTTGATTTCCCATCATCAGTATCTTCTAACCAGCCATCATCTTTCATACGAGCTAATTCAGGATAGATCTGACTGTGCGACGCATGCCAAAAATCCCCAACTTCATTTTTAAACTCCTGACTGATTTGATAACCAGACAGGTTTCCTTTATTATTGATCAATCCTAGTAAGACATATGGTAATATCCGTTTCTTCGGCATTTTTTCTCTAAATAAAAAATGATATACGTTTTCGTATACCATTTTAGCATGTTACTTATTTGCTCGTTGATAGTTTTCGCCAAAATATTTACCAGCACGGATATCATCAGGCATCCCCTTGTAAGGCGCTTCACTGATAACATCTTCGTTGTTTTGACCAGCATCGCCCATGTAAGTGATATTAGCAAATTCAGGTACGACCAACTTAGGATAAGTTTCATACTTCTCACGAGACTCTTCCATCAAATCGATGTGTTCATTTTGGTAAGTTACAGTGATTTCTGGATGTTCTTCAACCCACTTAGGGAAGAAGATAGTTCCATGGATCTTATTTTCATTTGGTAGGAAATCAAGTGCAACATCAGTACCAGTTGGTTCAGTCCAAGATATCTTATAAATTTCTTCTGTCAACATGACGATGTCTGCCTTTTGATCAGTTACCCAACGTCCAGCGACCATACCACCATGAATTCGGTAATCAACGGTATAGTCGTTCTTTGCATACCATTCATATTCCCAACCATTATCGTATGTGTAAATAAAATGTGTTCCTAAAAAGTCTTCTAAAGTTTTAAATGTTTTTGTCATAATTTAATTGCCTCCTTATGTCGTTATCGACATATAGTTAACTGCTTTTTTTGATAAAATAAAAAGATTGAGACATAAGCCCCGACTCTAAACAAAAACACGATAAAAATTTCCATGAGATGTGGAATTTCTGAAGTGTGTCATAATTGTTAGACAAGAAATCTAACTATTATGGAGCACTTTTTTATATGGTTAAATACGGCTCAAAATTAAATACAGAGATTGTTGATGAATACCTTCAAGAAGGAACCAGCATGCGTCATCTTGCGAAGAAACATAACATATCCAAACGACAAGTTAGTTTTTGAATTCAAAGGTAACGTTTAAGCGGTGCGGACTCACTTAAAAGAAAAGGGACTAAAAGAAATTTCACGGCCGAATTCAAAATTGATGTGATAAACTACTATCAAACTCATGCTGGAAAATAACATCTTAAAAAAATCAATGACTCTGTTCAGGACCTCAAAGGACGAGAAAAAAAGCAAGTAGTGGATCAGATCATGGTCGAACAAGAGCCCCTTCCCCCAAAAAAACGATATAAAAGATGAAACTGTATCCTTCAAAATTCTACGCACTGATGTTACACAAGTCCACTTAGCAGATACACTAAATGGGCTTATATCTCTGCAATAACAGATGAGGCAAGTAAAGAAGTCCTGGCCTTTCAAATGAGTAATAGTCCTAATAGTGAATTGATTATGGATACCTTAAATGAACTCATAATGGTCCTTCCAGAAGAAACAATGCCAATAATTCATTCTGATCAGGGCTGGCATTACCAATTAAAATATTATATTGATAAACTCTCTGAAAATGATTTTGTACAAAGTATGCCTCGCAAGAGAAATTGTCTAGATAATGCGCCAATTGAAAATTTCTTCCATCTCTACAAAACAGAATGTCTTGATGAATTTCCGCCTTGTGAAAATATTGAAGAACCTCAAGAAATTTCAAAAAAACACATCAAATAGTTCAATGATCAAAGAGTTTCAAGAAAAATAAAAGGCATGACTCCCCGTGAATACAGGGAGCATGCCTTGGTAGCTTAAAAATTATTCAATTTTGTCTAACTTTTGTGTTGCACTTCAAAATTAAATAAAAATAACCTTTCATATCTATTAATTTGAGGAACAAAATATGTTCTTTCACCTAATTTTTCAATCGCAAAATCACTTTTTTCTGTAACTAGAAATGACGAGTATTCTTCAGAAATCTCCTTCATCTTCATTAGCTCTTGCAAATGACCACCTGACGAAGAAATAAAACAGACTTTTTTCACTATATTCCCTTCCTAAAAAAAATATTTCAATAGGCACCATTTGGTTTGAAAAACACCATTACTGTTTTACATAAAACATAAATATCAAGCATAGCTCCACGATGATTAATATATTTAAGATCCAACTTCACCATCTCAGAGAATCCAACATCGTTACGACCGCTAATCTGCCACAGCCCAGTGCATCCAGGCTTAACGGTCAGACGTTGTTTGTCGTAATTAGTATAATCTTTAACTTCTCGTGGAAGTGGTGGTCTAGGGCCAACTAGATTCATATTGCCAAGTAAAACGTTAACCAACTGTGGTAGTTCATCGATACTATATATACGGATGAATTGTCCAACCTTAGTGACACGTGGATCATCTTTCATCTTAAACATGGCGCCTTCGATTTCGTTATCCTTCAATAGCTCTTTTAGATGCTTATCGTCATCAACTACCATTGAACGAAACTTATACATTTTAAAAGCTTCTTGTCGTTTCCCTAAACGAATTTGCGAATAAAAGACTGGTCCTTTAGGATCCTCCAGCTTGATTGCAATCGCCACAATTAAGAACAATGGTGACAATAATATCAATCCTATTAGACTAGCAAAAAAATCAAAGACTCTTTTAAATTCCTTATATACATATCGCTTATTCTGGTAAGAAAAATCAACAGAAATACTATCCCCTTTTTCATAATCAAAATATTGCATACTAAATACTTCCCCCAATAACAATAATCTTAGAAAAACCAAAACTTTCTTTTTTTCTTATTCAAGCTAGATATCCTCATATAATCTAGCTCAGTAACGTCGTCACCATTGATAATGTTTTTGGCGTTATCGTTAAACATTTGAGCCTTTTCTGACCCTTCTTCTTGCTCTAGCTTCTCAAAGGCTTCTTTCATTAAGAATCTTCTACCTTTAAAGTTATGTGCATCTGAGGCAAAAACAAATCCCAAATTTGCTTTGATAATCTCTTCAGTCAACTTTTGAACGTGTTTACCAAAGACACCCAAATAACTGCTGCTCGTCAATTGGGTCAGACACCCCATCTTGACAAAGTCATACAATTTATCTGGAGTCTCTTGAAAACCCTGATTCCTTTCAGAATGGGCAATTACCGGTGTGATTCCTCTGGTAGTTAAATCAAAGATCAAATCAGCCATATACTCTGGAATCATCTCATGAGGTAACTCTAAGAGTAGATAACGATTGGTTTCATCCATGAACAGAATGTCATGTTGAGCAATCGCATCCATTAATTCACCTGTTAAGTGAACTTCCTGACCAGGAAAAACAGTTAATGGTATTCCTTGTTTATTTATTGCATCTTGCAAATAATTTGTTTCTCTAATGACGTCTTTTTTATGGTTGGTATATTCACCGTCCATATGGTGCGGAGTTACTAATATATGACTAATTCCTTGATCTACAGCCGTCTTTGCTAAGTCTAAAGACATTTGTAAATCCTTAGATCCATCGTCTACTCCAGGCAAGATGTGGCAATGCAAATCAATTAATTTCATTTTTTCTTCTCAGCTCCATAGTAGCCACCATAATATCCACCATAGTAGCTAGCAGATTTTTCTTTAGTTACTCGATTCATGATTGCACCTAAGATATTAGCATGGACCGTATCTAAAGCCTGTTTGGCTCTAGCAACCCCAACTTTTTCAGCGATTCCTTGGGGAACGACTAAAATAACTCCATCAACTTGTGCAGCTAAAACTTGTGCATCAGTAACCGAATTAGCAGGTGGCGCATCGAGAATTAACAAGCCAAATCGGTCACTCAATCGAGTCAATAAATCCTTAGTCCGCATACTTCCTAACAATTCGGATGGATTAGGTGGAATGGGTCCACTAGTGATTACGTAAAGATCATTAATCATCGTTGGTTGAATGATTTCTTCTAATGATGCATTTCCTAATAAATAACTGGATAACCCTCGATGATTACTAACGTTAAAAGTCTTATGAATTACAGGGCGACGCAGGTCCGCATCGACCAAAATCACTTTTTCGCCTTGCTTAGCCCAGGTTACTGCAACATTGTTGCTAACGGTCGACTTACCCTCAGAGGGAGCTGAAGAGGTAAACAAAATTGATTTCAGTTTTTTATCAACTGATGAAAATTGAATGTTTGTTCTAATTGTATTGAATTCTTCTGCGACGTTGCTTGTTGGGTCATCGTAAGTGATCAAACCAACACCGTGCTTTAAACTGTAATTATCTAATTTTTTAGCTTTACTTTTAAATAATGGCATTTGTTGACCTAAACCCTTCTGTGATTTCCAGTTGCAATAGCATCTTTATTGATTGTTGCTTGTAGATCTTTATGCTCAACTGTTCTTTCAATTACTTTTTGATCGATCTCACTGACGATTCCCAAACTAGTTAAACCTAAGTTATCAGTTAAGAAGCTCTCATCTGAGACTGTTCTATCAGTCAATTCACGAATAAAGGCTAATCCAATACCTAAAATAACTCCCAAAACCAAACCAACTAATACATTCAAAGCCTTTCGAGGACTAACTGGTTTAGTGTCAGTCTCTGCTTGAGAAACGATTGAAACGTTATTGATACTCATGATTTTTCCAATCTTCTTTTTGAAGACCTTGGCCGTCGTATTAGCAATCGCTGCTGCAGTTCCCGCATCAGTTGACTTAGCTGTCACCGAGAAAACTTGTGAGTTCTGTGAGCTATTGATTGTCAATGACTTCTTGATACCTGCCATTGAGCCAGGATAACCTGGATAGCCACTGATCTGTTTATTAACATCACTTAACACTGTAGGGCTGGTAATAATATCCTTATAAGTACTGATCATCTGAACATCGGCTTGAACTTGTTGGAACTGTGCCCCCTGCATCTCTGATGACAATTTACGATTAACTAATATCTCAGTAGTCGCACTATACTTCGGTGTCATTACAAAAAAAGTTATGAAAACTGAAGCCAAAGTCACAACGATAGTTGTCGTAAAAATGGCTTTTAAATGTTTGCGTAGTATACCCGCAATTTGTAGCATACTAATAGTTTGTTCTGATTCCACTACATCCTCCAAAAAAATACATATATAATCGAATCATAATTCACAAATACATTTAGTATATCCTCTTTAATAACTCACGACAATCCGCCATTTAAAGATAATACGTTTACAATTATTTTTAACGACACTAATAAAATTTTCCTATGTTTCTAAATTATTATTTTCTTTATTTTTGACATTATTTGGCGAATAACCAGCAAATAACGAAAATAGCTTCAGTGTCTGTTACAAAAATGTAAAGTAAATGTAATCTTTTCTTCCACTGCAAAAGGGCATAACTTGGCTTCAAGTAATTACAACTGGAGTCAAATTATGCCCTTTGTTTTTTTAATCCATTCTATACAATTCTGCTAACGTTCAATAGCTCTTGTTAAGATCAAAATAATGTCAATTGTTTAATAACTTCATCACTGATGTAAACCTGTCAGTCTCTGTTTCACCAAGCCATTTTCTGGTTTATTTATTAACCATCTGATTCATAACCTTAGCCGTAACTGGGACATCAGCATATTTGCCAATTGAATCCTTATCCATCACTACGGTATTAGTATTTGAGCCCGCCAAATCTGCAAAAGCTTGGATCTGTTGAGCTGTTAAGTACTTGCTGTCAACACTGGCCAAAGTATCATTTAACTTTTGGATTTCATAGGCTCTGGCGTCGGCCTTTGCTTTGATAGCTTCTGCCTCAGCTTTAGCACTAGAAACAGTGGCCTCATTCTTGGCCTTGATTTCAATTTCAATACTTCTGGCATCACCATTAGCTTTGGCAATTGCGGCTGTCTTTTCACGATCGGCTCTAATCTGCTTCTCCATTGATTCTGTAATGGAAGCTGAGGGTTTCAATTCGTCAATATTAACTCGATCAACTTTGATACCATATGTATCGGTCAAGTCCCCAATAGCTAAAGATAAATCAGCGTTGATCTTCGAAGTTGACCCTAAGGCCTCATTCAATTCGATTTTACCAATGATATCACGCAAGTGGCCACGAACTAATTGAATCATGGACTCTACTGAATCACTATTTTCATACTCAAATTTCTTGGCGTCCGTTACATGATAATTCAAAGTGACGTTTGTCTGAACTTCTGCATTATCTTTAGTGATGACTGAATAGCCTTGTAGTGAGAGTGGAATCATCGCTAGACTAACGATCCGGATTTTTTGAAAAATTGGAATATAAAAATTCAATCCGGCACTAACTTCACGACTGTATCTCCCCAGAGTTTCAACTAATCCAACGTGATTCTGACGTACTGTTTTTAACCCAAACATATTAATCCGCCTACTTTTCTGTTTTTAATTCTTGAATTGTGAGAATGTTTCCATTCGCTTTAATAACTTGATAATTCTTACTCTTATCAACTAGATCATTTGCCAACAAATCATAACGATAGTAGATACCCTTAACCTCAAGCAAGTCGTTTGCCATATTGATCTTGTCCCCTCTAACGACAGATCCTACTATTTGGCGCTGCTCAAGGTTAGCTGTCGGCACCGCATCGCTTAGTTTTGTGACAATATAATTGTTGATACTACGATTTTCACGTGCCGCATCTTCAGAGATTCGGTCGTACAAATCTTTATCTAATCTTAGTGCCACCATCTTATTTGCCATGGCCTTATTATATCACTATTATATCAATGTGATATCAATATGATATAAAAAAGAGAACTTCTTTAACAAAGTTCTCTAGCTTTATGTGCATAGTGTTTGTACAATCCCGAGAATCGCTCTTTATAATCAGCTTTCCAAGGTTTATCACGACCGCAAAAATGCAAGATTGACGTATGATCGATCACCCAGTCGATATCATATTCTCCATTGCTTTTGGCATAGTAAAGTGGGTTCATTCTAGCATCATAGTTGTACACTTCGTCTGGTATTTGCTTGATGTGCTGACCGTAGAGTCCCTTTAAAATATCCTGATCTGGTAAAAATAAAGCGATATTTTTAGCTTTAATATAGTCGATAATATCTTTGGCTTTGACATTATTACGAATCGCCGTTAAATTCATCACCATTACCCCAGAATTGTAATAAGTGTCGGCATCGTAATTTCCCAAACGAATTTTATTTAAAGAATCGGTGATATCTAAAGCCACATGGCTGGCAGCTGCATACCAATTACCTTCAAAATCGATATTATAAAGCTTTTTGAGATCGTTGATCACCAGAATATCAACATCTAAATACAGTACCCGTTTCAAATTCTTAGGTAGATACTGGTAGGCCAATAAACGATAATAGATTGTTTTAGGATATCGGTCTGTCACCAGCGCATTATAAAACTGGTGGTCGTCGATAATTATTGGATGATATGTTATTTCCAAATTGGCACAGACTTGCTCGATTCGTTCAGTATCGGCTAATTTTTCGGCTTGAATGACATAGATTGAGATTTTTTTAGCCGAGGTATTTTGGCGAATGGAATATAAAGTTGTAATTAACTGATTCGTAACTCGATTGTCGATTGCAAATAGTAAGTTCACTTTTCCCCCTCCTAAAGTTTATCTACTTCAATCTTATCCTATTATCACGCAGACTGATATAATTGAGTTATTAAAAATTACGGGGTATTCAAATGATCAAACCAATCAATCACGATCAAACTTCTCTTTCTCAAAAATCACTTCCAGCTACTAAAGCTGACTTAGCCGTTGTAAAAGATTTACAAGATACTTGGGCAGCAAATTCTGCTAATTGTGTTGGTATGGCAGCCAACATGATCGGCATCCACAAGAACATTATCGTTTTTGCCATGGGGACTTTGGCCGTACCGATGATAAATCCTACCATTATAAGTAAGAGCAGTCCTTATCAAGCCTCAGAAGGTTGCCTATCGCTTTTGGGTCAGCGTACTACGACCCGTTATCAAAACATCACCGTCAAATATCAAGATGTTGCTTTTAATGAACAGATGCAAGATTTCTCTGATTTCATTGCTCAAATTATTCAGCACGAGATCGACCATTGTAATGGCATTCTTATTTAAGCTTGGCTAGTAAAAGTCAGTTTCTTCCTATAATTAGGTGCCAAAAGGGCCTTGATTCTATCAAAGAACCAAGGCCTTTTTGTGTAAAAACAAATTTTATTTTCGAATTAACTTTGTTCTGCATCTCTTTCAGCAGTAGCTTCTTGATCGAATTCTGCTTCAGAGCCAGCTTTCGCTGACATCACAGCCAAATGTTCGTATGTTGAAGAAACATTTTCTTTGGCTAAAGTCTGCTTGAGTCTTTCATTACCTTTACGCATATCAAGGATTGTCCAGATCAGTAATCCTAATACAGCAGCAATCAAGACGTAAGCAATGATATTAGCTTGAGCTGTTTGAGCTGCAGTAGGGTTATCTCCATAGAAACCTTGAATCTGGCCAGGAAGACCATAAAGGTTCAAACCAGTCAAAGCAATAACTGAGATCCAACCAAAAGCTTTAATAATAGTAGAGTTCTTGAATCTGTCACCCATTTCTGTGGCACTATCTGTCATCAACAATAGTGGCAACATTGAGAATGGTAAGGCGAAGGCCAAGAATACTTGTGAGTTGTTCATCAAATCATTCAAAGCCACATGCTCGTCAATCATGCTCTTACCACTTGTCAACATAACACAGATAAGAACGGGAATAACTGATAATAAACGAGTTACTAAACGACGTAACCAAAGAGGCATTCTCATGTGAACGAAACCTTCCATGATAACTTGTCCAGTCAAAGTACCGGTAATTGTTGAATTTTGACCTGAGGCCAATAGAGCAACAGCAAACAAGGTTGAAAGGATACCTGACTTAGCAACGGCAATCAAAACACCATTACTCAAAGTTGAAGTATCTGAAAGTGCTTGGTACAAACCGAAGAATGATGGATCTTTAACCGCACCACTCTTAAAGACAGCGACACCCATAACCAATAGTAAAGCGTTAACGAAGAATGCGGCTGTAAGTTGGATATTTGAATCCCAAGCTGAGAAACGAACATTTTGAGCAACTGATTTTTCATCAGAATGGTCAACTTTTCTAGTTTGAGAAATTGCTGAGTGAAGGTACAAGTTATGAGGCATAACAGTTGCTCCGATGATACCTAAAGCACCAGTCAATGGTGTTTGACCACCAATTGCTGGATGTTCTGAGAAAGTCTTACCTGTTGGAATCAAGCCTGCAAATGCTGCATTCCAATCAGGGTTTGATAGAGCTACTTGATAAATGAATACGAATAAAATAACAAGGATCAAACATACAACGATAGCTTCAATTTTTCTGAAACCGATCTTAGTCAATAATAGCAATACTAAAACATCACCAACAGTGATAAAAACAGCGATTACTAGTGGAATATGGAAGAGCAAGTATAGCGCAATCGCACCACCGATAACTTCGGCAATATCAGTTGCCATGATGGCAAACTCAGTTAAAATCCATAAAACGATACCTAATGATTTGCTAGTTCTAGCACGAATAGCTTGTGCCAAGTCCATTTTACTCACGATGCCTAGTTTAGCTGCCATATATTGTAGCAACATGGCAATTAAACTAGACATAAGAATAACTGACATTAGTAAATATTGGAAATTTTGACCACCAGTGATCGATGTTGACCAGTTACCTGGATCCATGTATCCAACAGCCACCAATGCCCCTGGACCTGAATATGCTAGAAGTGTTTTGAAAAAGCCTTTGTCTTTTGGTACGTCTACTGTTCCATTGATCTCTTGTAGAGAAGGACCATTAGCGTACTCGATTAATTTATGCTTTTCAGCCATTATATTAATCTCCCTTTAAATAATTTCTTAATAAATATTAGCGAATGATCATTACCGAAATTGGTGAATACTTCGCCATATAGGCTGCTTGTGATCCGAAATACTTTCTAATTCCCTTTTTAGAAAGTGATCCAACAACCAAAAGGTCTGCTCCAGAAGCTGGGATAATATCTTTTACGATCGTCTCACCAGGGTCTCCTTCACCAACCATAAGTTCAACTTTCTTAACGCCGGCGTCTAATGCAACTTGACGATATTCTTTCAAATGGTTCTCTAATTCGCTCCGTTCACCATGAACATAGTCCTTCGTTAATGCTTGATAGACGTTCATTTCATTATCTTCAAGAATAGAAGTAATGATTAAAGTGGAATTATCTTTGATGCAACGATGCATGGCATATCTAAATGCTAATTGAGCATCATCAGAATCATCGACACCAACGAGAATTCGTTCGAAAGTGTTATTTTGCTTCGACATTGTTCCGTCCTCCAATCTGTTTTCTGTAAAACGAGCTTGCTTTCATCTCGCTTTTCAAAATTCATTTTACTCCAAATTAACGTGATGTAAACTACTTTTTAAGTCTACCTAACAAAAGAATTCAAATTGATACCAATTGTCAAAAAATCACCGAAACCGTTTACTTGCCCGTCGTTAAGGCTCTAATTAAAGAATCATGAGATATAAAACATAAGTTTTACCCCACACTTAACTATTTTATTCAAAATATCTGTGCTATATTAAAAACGTTAAAACCTTTGCCTAGCTTCAATGCTGTATTTTTTTATTTATATTTATTCATACATTATGAATATATAGGCATATTAGGTGAATTTTTAATCGGTATTATTAGTCCAGGCTAAATTTTAATCAAAAAAAGATCTAAAGTGAGGGTTAATTATGGACAACAAAAAACAAATGGAAAATTTAGACAACATTCAGCATCAATCTATTCAAGCAAATAACTGGATCACTTCGGAAGTCTTGATCGGTATGTATTCACGAATTTTTACTAACGTCTTGCTGACCAATGACCGAATCTTTCTACGATATCCGAAATAGTCCAACAGCAACTATATTAAAAGAAGTGGTGAATAATCTTGAACGACCTGAATTTTTTAAGACTTATCTTTGAACTAGGTGGCAGTTTTCAAAACGTTAATAACATCGATTTAGCCATCAAGGCCAATGTCAGCAAAGCTTCTATCTCTGACCGGACTCAACATTTAGCCAAGTTAGGGCTGGTTAAATATACAAAATATTACGGAACCAAACTAACCAAAAAGGGCTTAAATGCAGTAATTCCATTAGTTCAGCAGCATCGTTTGCTAGAAACTTGGCTCTATAAAAAGTTAGACATCCCTTTGAGTGACGTTTATGAGAAAGCAACTAAATTATCTGACCACCCTGACTTGCTTTTGATCGACCGCTTGAACGTCTACATGGCTTACCCTAAGACTTGTCCGCATGGCAATGTCATCCCCATCAATTATCCGATTCCTGAATATACTAAATTGTCACTATTAGCTAACCAAGATGTTTCAGGTCTCACTTTCAAAATCGTTAATTTCACTGAAGACGATTATCTTTTCAAAATACTCAACAATATCGACTTGCAATTAAACGACTTGATCAAAATCATTAATATCAATGACTATGATCACTCAATGGTCGTTTTAAACTTGCGAAATGATTTAAAACAGATTCTGCCTAGAAATATCACAAAGATGATTCGCATCGAACAATTACCGATTTCTGAAATGGAAAAGACGGTCCAATAATAATTACGAACTTTTAAATTTTTATTCCAAACTAAATATCCCGTGATTCTATACATTTAGAATCACGGGATATTCTGCTTTAAAAGCTAATTATAATTTTCTAGTTACTCATCCATCGGATCAACAATTGTACCAACAACGGCCTCAATCGAAGAAACTAAGGGGCTATCAGGACTGATACCGGACTTGGCAAAACGCTCTTCCCACCACTGACTGCGGATAGCTTGAACTTTATCGATCACTTTTTGACCTTCCGTGGTCAGATTCAAGATCTTAGTCTTACCTGCCCCATCAGATTTGGTTAGATAGTTTAGCTTTTCCATTTTATTGATCTCACGTGTCGCCAAGCCTTTATCGATCACCAATGAGCGGGCTACTTGGTTTTGACTAATATTTTCATAATCGCCGATTGATAATAAAATACAAGCTGCCGTCGGATTCAGGTTGATTTCGTTGAATTTCTCCCTAGTATCCTTGTAATATTGTCTATGTAAAATAGAAATATCTTGTGCTAAATAACCAATGTTTTTCATTTATTTTCACTCCGATGAAAAGTTTTCTGTGTTGACAAATCAACACGAATGTTTTATTTTAACTTTATTAATAATTATAGAACACACACTAAAAAAAGAGGTTAGAAATAATGACAGAACAATCTAATGGTGCCCAAGCCTTAATTGAAACCATGATCAATCAAGGTGTCAAGTATGTTTTTGGCTTGCCTGGAGCCAAAATCGATCAACTCTTCGAATCTTTAGAACACGGTGATGACCCTAAAACTCCTAAACTGATCATCACTCGTCACGAACAAAACGCATCCTTCATCGCTGCCGGAATCGGTCGTTTGACTGGTAAACCTGGTATCGTCGCTACTACTTCTGGACCTGGCGTCTCTAATTTAGCCACTGGTCTGATCACTGCTACATCAGAAGGAGATCCCGTTGTCGCACTTGGTGGACAAGTTCCACGTAACGATATTGCTAGATTAACGCACCAAAGTATCTCAAGTAAAGAGCTTTTATCCGCTGCTACCAAGGATAGTGTGGAAGTTCAGGATGCCAATAATTTGTCTGAGTCCTTTGCAAACGTTTACCAAACAGCCATGGCACCGAAAGCTGGAGCAACTTTTCTTTCCATCCCTCAAGATGTCTTGAATGATTCAGTCAGTCGAAAAAACATCAACACCCTGTCGCCAATTACTCAAGGTGGTGCTGATCAAGAAACTGTCAATCAAATCGTCGAAAAAATTAAGCAGGCTAAATTACCAATTATTTTGGCTGGTATGCGTTCTTCGACCAATGAAGTTACTCATAAAATTCATAAATTCTTGCACAAGTTCTCCATTCCTGTCGTAGAAACTTTCCAAGGTGCCGGGGTTATTTCCCGTGACTTAGAGAAAAATTACTACGGACGAGTTGGTCTATTCAGAAATCAAATTGGTGATACGATCCTCAAAGAAAGTGACCTCATCATTGCTGTAGGATATGATCCAATCGAATATGAAGCTAGAAATTGGAACGTTGGCCGTTCTGGCGAAATCATTAATCTCGATAGTATCGCACCTGAAATCACTAACGATTATCAACCTGACCTCATCATCCAAGCAGATATTGCCAAGACACTCGATGAAATCAGCGAAGCCTTGCCAAGTGATATTGATTTAGGTGCAGATATGCATCAACATCTCGCTGAACAACAAGAAAAATTCACGAAAAAAGATGCCATTCCAGCAAATCATTCTGATAAAAATGGAATCCATCCCTTAGCGATTATTCACGCCCTCCAAAACCAAGTTAATGATGATACTACTGTCACCGTCGATGTTGGTTCACTCTATATTTGGATGGCTCGTCACTTTAGAAGCTATAAGCCAAGACATTTGCTCTTCAGTAATGGTATGCAAACCTTGGGTGTAGCACTTCCTTGGGCAATTGCCGCTGCTTTGGAACGCCCTGAACAACCAGTTGTCTCCGTTGCTGGTGACGGTGGCTTCCTCTTCTCTGGTCAAGAACTAGAAACCGCTGTTCGTCTGCACCTCAATATCGTGCAATTGATCTGGGACGATGGTTATTACGACATGGTTCGTTTCCAAGAAATTGCTAAATACGGCCACGATGCCGGTGTTCAATTAGGATCAGTTGACTTCGTTAAATATGCCGAAAGCTTTGGGGCCACTGGTATGCGTGTCAAACGAACAGAAGATCTCGAGCCAATGCTAGCAAAAGCTTTTGCGACTGAGGGACCAGTTATTTTGCACATTCCAGTTGATTACTCTGACAATATTCAACTAGCATCTAAATTAGTTGATGACGTATTGAATTAATCGAAAGGAATTATAAATATGACAAATACCAAAACACTTTATCAACACGGAACATTAGCCCTACTCGTTCCTGGATTGCTAGACGGCACCATCACCATGAAAGAACTCCTTGAACACGGCGATACGGGAATTGGAACTGGTGAAGGTTTAGATGGTGAATTGATCATCGTAGATGGCGTACCTTATCAAGTCGACAGTGCAGGCCAGGTCAATGTAGTCAAGGACGACTTTACAATGCCTTTTGCTAACAGTCACTTTGCCGAATACCGCCATTTGTTTGACGCCAAAGCAATGTCCCCAGTTGAGTTGGACAAAAAAATTCTCTCATTAACAAGCAGTAACACCTTCTTCTCAGTTAAAGTCCACGGAACTTTTACTAATATTAAAACTCGTGCCGTCAAAAAATCAACTAAGCCTTACGCTACTTTAGCTAAGAATGCCGAAAATCAAAGTATTTTCTTACGTGAATCAGTTCAAGGAACGCTTCTTAGCTATTATTCACCTGAAATCTTTGATGGTGCGGTCGTTGGTGGCTTCCATCATCACTTCATGTCTGATCAACACGACTTTGGAGGACATGTCTTAGAATTTGGTGGAGCTAGTGGACCAGTTGAAATTCAAGTATTCGGTACTTTGGAACAACATCTACCGGTTCAAAACCAAGAATATATGGAACACGATTTCAGCAATGATGATATTCTAGAAGCAATTCATCAAGCCGAATAATAAGTCCACTTGAAAAGCAATCTCTGCGGAGATTGTTTTTTTTATGTTTGTATTTTTTTCAGAAAATTACTCAGCATCTTACGATTTGAAATAACTTCAATCACTGGATCATTTCTAAAGTTATCCACCTGCGCTTGTTGAAATCTCAAGACACCTAAAGGTTTTCCTTATTTACGGGCAAAATCGATTGTAATTTGGGTTCCACCAGTGGCCCCGGTCTCTACAACGATCACACCATCACTTAAACCACTCTCCCATTCATCCCGAGCTGCTAAATAAGCTGGCTTTAGCTTGGTTCCCAGTGGGTAAGTCGAAAAAAGCGTTCCGCCTTGTTCCAAAATTCTTGCAGCTAACGTCGCATTTTGAGCTGGATAAGTTGATTGATCTAACCCGTGTGCTAATACGGCTATCGTCTCTTTAGCAAAGCGGTGTGCATAAGTATCACACCCCTTGGCCAAGCCACTGATTACGACATAGCCTAGTTGGGAAATCTGCTTAGTAATTTGTATTTCAGTGTCGATAGCTGCAGTGCTGGGGGTTCTGGTCCCGACGATAGCGACTCGTTTAGGGGCATTCAATAATTTGATATTGCCTTTAGCATAAACAAGCACCGGAAAATGTTTCAGTTTCAATAGTTGCTGTGGATAAGCCGTGTCTAAATAATTTAAAATCTTAATATTTAACTTTTTTGCTTGTTTTAACTCCTCTGTGACATCCAGATAGGCTTTTTCCCACGTTTGGGCTGAAAGTTTTCCACTTGTTACAGCTTTGTTGATGGTTGGTAAAGGAATTTTGCCGATAGTTTCCCACTTATCCACTGCTCTTGTAAAATCACTCAGCAAGGTCATAATTTTTTGCACACTTTGTCCACCGATGACTTTTATCTTTAAAAGCATCATTATTAACATTGTCTTCTCTGTCATCATGAAAAAAATTACGAAAAAAAAAGGCGAATCCAGATTGGATTCACCAAATAATATTCAATTTTTAAATGCCATCGCTAGCAATAGCCGCCTCGGCGGTATCTTCGAACTTAACTGAGATCCAGACGCTGGCCAAGATCATTGCTGATCCAATGACAAAGCCAATACTGATTTGTTCGCCCAATAATAACCAACCTAAAAATGAACCAACGATTGGTTGAATCAAATAGAACAAACCTGAAGAACTGGCGCTAATAACTTTGAGCCCTTTATTCCACATTACGTAAGCTATTGCGGTTGATACCGCACCAATATATAGCAAACTTAAAAAGACTTTTGACTCTAAGAAATTAATACTTGTGAGCGACGACATGTCACTCAAAATAAATGGTGTCAAGCAGACTACAGCTACTACAGTTGACATAATAGTAATTTGTAAAGAACTATAAGTCTTTACTTTCTTAACTAGGACTGACATCAAGGCCCAAGTAATCGCCGTCAATAACAGCAACAAAACTCCTAAAACAACATTGCTGCCGGTCATCTTCAAACCGACGATCATCACTACACCTAAGATAGCAATCAAAACAGAAAAGATTTTGACTTTATCGAGTGACTCTTTCAAAATCAACCACCCGAAAATAATCATAAATGCTGGAATAGTCGAGGTAATGACTGAACCAGTTTGAGCATTGGATAAACCAGTCCCAGCTTCTTGTGCTACTAGAGAAATAGTATTACCAATGATTCCGATCCAAAAAATCAGCTTTAGATCAGGCCAATTGATATGCCATTTTTCTCCTTTCAAAACCGAATAACCAATCAAAAATACTAATGAGATCAAGTACTCCAGCCAAACTAATTGAACTGGACGTACCTCATCAACAACAACTTTTACAACTACGAACATCGCTCCCCAAATAACGGCCGCAATGCTTAATTCAATGGATCCGAAAACCCTTTTAGACTTCATGAGTAATATTTCCTTTCGCTTTGATTTCAATTGAACTCATTGCTACTATCCTTGTGAATAGCCGAAATATTACTGCTGTCAATTAACGATAAATATTCACCTTCCTTATGGTTAACGAGTTCAGTATAACAATACTAGATAATAAAACAACGTCTCAGGAATATTAAACGTTTTCAGTTTAAATAATAGATGAATTATTCAGGTTTAATGATCTTCTCATCTTGTTTAGCTAAAAATACCCTTCGATTCTAAACCTAGAATCAAAGGGTATCTTCTAACATTTACAAGTTAATTATCTTTACTATCCGAGCAATTTCATCATTTTGAGCCAATTTAAGGCTAATTCGATCCATTTTGCAGTCCAAGTATTGAGATACTTAGCTTTTCCAGGCTTTTGTGTAACATAGGTTCCCAAAACTAGGCCATGAATACCGGAACCAAACATATGATATTCAGCTGGTAAGCCCATTTGAACCATCTTTTCCACATAGCTCAAGGAATTCATCACACTCACTAGTTCATCAGTTCTCGTTTTCCAAACAAAAGCTGGTTTTGAATTTTGATTGACTAAATTTTGCGCTTTCCACAATGTTTGATCAGGGGTAATTTGGCGTAAAACTTTATCGTCATCAGGAAAGCTATCTTTGACCGTCATATCGATAACTGGATAACCTAAAATGATTGCCGCATGTTGGCCGTTATAGCGGTCGATTTGATATTTTGACTGCAATATTTTATCCGTTGCAATACCGTTATAACAAGCCACTAAATGTCCTCCGGCAGAGAAACCAGCTAAGATTATTCTTTGCTTGTCAATATGACATAATGCTGGTTGTTGATTGATCCAGTCGATCGTTTTAGCCAATTCTTGAATAGCTGTTGGATAAACTGGCTTATCGCTAATCAATTGATAATCTAAGACGACCGCATGCATTCCATATGAATTAAATCTTAGAGCAACTGGCTTTTCTTCTCGCTCTGAATGAAAAGTAAAACCGCCACCCGGACAGATCACTACTACTGGCTAATCAACCGTGATATCGAAGTCAGCCACTTGATCGAGCCAATACCCTTTCACTTTGAACTCGTGATCAGAAATACTAAGCTCATACTCTTCTGCTTTCATCTTTTCGGTATCTCATTTAAATTACGCAACTTGAACATTATCGACGTTCATTGGATCAGCTTTTTTCATTAACATCTTATCAGTATAACCAAATAGATAGACCAAAACTACTGCGATCAGTAAAGTTGCGTAATGCGAGATCAAATATCCATAGAAATTGCCGCCGATTCCGACGCCAGGAGTGATAAATGCTGGGAATCCAATCAAGGCTCCTGACATTGCATAATTATCGACCCGCAAGAATCCAGTCAAAGAACCACCGATGGCACTGGCGATACTAGCCACAATTAAGACTCGTTTGTACTTCAAATTAACACCATAAAGCGCTGGTTCGGTAACTCCACAAAAGGCTCAAACTGCAGCAGCCAGGGATATTTCTTTCAATTTCTTATCTTTTGTCTTCAAGAACACTGCTAGAACAGCTCCACCTTGCGCTACCATCGTGATCGAAAGAATCGAGTTGATATAACTGTGTCCGTTCGTAGCGATATCATTGATAACGATCGGAATAAGTCCCCAGTGAAGTCCGAAGATAACCATTGTTTGGTAGACGCCGCCAAGTACAAATCCAGATAATGTTGGACTGAAGTTATAAATTGAAAATAAGCCATTAGATAGTCCTTTACTCAAGAGCGTAATGATAGGTCCGATACCGATCAAGACGACTAAACTTAAAACCAAAGCTTCTAATATTGGTACAAAGACACTCTATAAATAAGTTGGAATAATTTTTTTCAAAAACTTATCCACGTATTTACCTAACCAAGCTGCAACGATTATTGGGAAAACGGATGAAGTATAAGAAACTAGAGTTGTGGAATTCCTAAGAAACTCGTACTAGCCGTGCTAGCTTTGCCAGCTAATAACACAATCTGTGGATAAATAAGAACCCCACCCACAATCGCTAAGACAATTGGATCTGAGCCCAACTTTCTCGCAGCAGTAAAGCCTAAGACGATTGGAAGAAAATAAAAGGTTGCATCTCCTACTGCATTTAAAATTACATACGTACCACTAGTAGTTGAAAGAATCTTAAAGCCCGTCAAAGCTGCTAAAATACCTTTCAAAATACCAGAACCTGCTAAAATTCCAATGATGGGAATCATTGAGGCCGTCAAGACACCAATAAAATTGCTGGCTCCCTGCTTAACTTTGCCCCAAACACTCTGCTGCTCGGCTTTAGTCGTCTCATCAACTGCTTGAGCAGTTGCTTCAGCATTAGTGTATTTTTCACCAATTTGAGCGATCACAGCGTCGTAAACATCAGTCACTGCTTGACCAATGACTACTTGATATTGTCCCCCAGCCTTGGCAACTGAAATAACTCCATCAAGATTCTCAATCACTTTATCATTAGCTTTAGCGTCATCTTTTAAATAAAAACGTAATCTAGTAATACAGTGGATCAAACTATTGATGTTAGTAATCCCGCCGACGTTTTTAATTATTTCGGTCGCTAATTGGTCATATTTACCACCCGTTGTCTTGACTGGTTGAGTCGATTCTGACGTTGAATTAATTGACGCCACCGCCACAGTGTCTCCAGCCAATACTTCATTATCAAAGCCCGTGGTCATTAGTTTTTGCAAAATATCTTTACTATTTGTGATAGCCAAGATGACAGTTGTCTGTTTACCAGCATCTTTAACCATTTGTAGATCCATCTTAACGATATGATCACCAGCTGATACTCTATCACCTTGTTTAATATTAACTGTGAAAGGTTCACCCTTTAATTCAACTGTATCAATACCCAAATGAACTAAGATATCCGCCCCATCATCGGTATGAATTCCGAAGGCGTGCTTGGTTTCAGATACTAAAGTAACCTCACCATCGACTGGGGACACGATATTACCAGAACTAGGTTCAATAGCAAAGCCCTGGCCCATCAACCCTTGTGAGAAAACGGGATCATTAACTTTTGATAGCGTTAGAAGTGTTCCGCTGGTAGGTGCTACCAACGAAAGCAATGTTTGATTTTTCATAACGTTCATTCCCTTTTTAAATAATTATCTATCATGATTGATTACGCTTACATTATATGTTTAAACATCTAACCTGTCAATTATTTATTCGAATAAATATTTTAACTGTTAAGTTATAATCTTAAAAATCTAGTAATATCAACGGATTAAGAATCTGAATAAAAATCTATCTATAGCCTTATTTTAACATCCTCACTAATTCGAGAAAATATATTACTCCTGGTTAAACATCTTTAATAAATAATTTCATTTTCATTTATTATCAAAAAACAAATTTAAACTTTGAAAAATTGCTGAATTCTGAATGCCCTAACTCACTCTAGTTTCAAAAAGCACAATAATTTAATTCTGTAACATGGTTCTCCCCCGAGCGAATATATTCCATAATAAAAAAAATCCCATTGATATATTTCAGTGGACAATCGTGCTCTGACAAACTATGATTATGAAAATGAATTTTTAAGGAGAGAACATGAAAAAAAATTCATGGATTACTTGGCTGGTCATTTTCATCGCTGGTTTTGCGATTGTTCAAATTAATCCCCAAATTATTCCCACTGCAAAAAAAGAAATTGAACAAACGAGTGCCAGTTTTCAACCATATGTCTATTTGATCAAAGCTAATTTAGAGTCGAAACTTGGTGGTACCACTGAAACAACGACTGAAAACCAAGTTGGCAAAGTTGCCACGCCAACTGAGGAACCATTAAAAGATATGAAAACTTCGAATATCTATTATTATCACTTTAATAAAAATGTTCCCGAAAGTGTTCGTCAATCATTTTTACGAGCTATAACGGCCTACAACAACACCGGTATTGTTAAGTTAGTACCTGGAAATGCTGAATCTAACCAAAACAGTATCACGTTCTTCGTTTACCATAAGCAAATCAATAATATTGCGTCAGGAACGGTTGAGCTTGGTAGTGGTGGACCCTCATCTTTGCAATTAAATCACTATGCGATCAATAGCGCCAAAGCTGGCATCAATTTAACTTATCCACAATTAGCCATCAAAGATTCCGTCACGATGCATGAATTAGGTCATGCTTTAGGACTGGCACACAGTTCCTATAGCAATTCGGTCATGTATCCGGTCGACCGAGGAATAACCAAGCTTTCTTTTGGCGATATAAATGGTTTGAAAAATATTTACCAACAATAAAATACACATTAAATCAAATACCCTCTGATTCTGCAACTAGAACCAGAGGGTATTTGTAGCTTATTAATCGTTTTGTGAAACGATTCAATTATTTTGCTCATCCAAATGACTCAAAACTATTTTCATCGCTAAATCAAAACTATCGTGTTGTGACATCTTTTTATTATCAAGATAGCCATTATTGCTCTGCGTAATTTCGCCAATAATTAGATCCCGAATCAGCCTTGAGACTCCTAAACGTTCGAATTCACTTGCAATCAGCGAACTCAAAATTTTCCATAAAATATCACTTAATTGATCCAAACTAATTATTAAAGCCTGATCACCATTCTTCAAGTCTAGTGTCATAGTCAACTTCCACAATTGTCTGTTATCCAAAGAATAATGAACTACTGTATTAGCAAAAATTCTAATCGCTGCTAACCCTGATTCTTCTCGTAAGTCAGCTTCCAAACGAATGGCTAAATTTTGAAAAAACTTAATTGCTACGGCGATTTTTATCGCATTTATATCTGAAAAATAATTGTAAATTGCCTGCGGTCTGGTTTGAAGAATTTTGCCTAACTTAGTTGCCGTCACAGTTTGATCTTGAGCAAGCAAATCACTCGCCGCTATTATGATTTTTTCTTTGGATAAAGTTTTTGCTGTCAAGGTTACACCTTCAATTATCACTTAATCACACTGGATAATGGCACCTTCAATCACCATAGTCAAATGATTACTCACTCCACTTTCAGGATCGTCTTTTTTACCGCTTCTCTTCTAAATAGGTAAACCAAAATTAGAATTACAAAAATAATCAAGACTAAAGCTGTCAACATAATATTATGAATTCCTGAAAAGAGAATCCGTTTCATTTCAGGAACATAGGCTTGTGGCAAATCCTTCGCTACGGCAGCGTTACTTAACTTATTCATCATCGACATGGTGATATGGCCATGACTAGCCTTAACACCTTTGATCAAAGCTAAATTCAAGATAACTCCGTAAATTGAAGACATGAAAGTCTGACTCAAGATCCTGACTAAGTAGGCAAATGAAGTTGAAATGGGAACATCGCGTGTTTCCACATCAAATTGAACTGCAATCAATAAAGCATTAAAACAGACTCCAACTCCAAAGCCTTCAAAGACACCCATTATCAGCAAAAAAGTATAACTGGCTCTTTGACTGGCCCAAGACAAACCTGCAAAGGAAATCAAAAAGGCCAACGTTCCAATTGTAATTATGACGTAACGACTCATCTTTCTTTGCATGAATGGTTCTAATTCAGAACCAATGAAATTGGCAATAGCTCCTGGAATCTGTGTCATACCACCAATTAAAGCTGTCAATCCCATTATTCCTTGAGCCCACATGGGAATATAAATATTGAAGGCCACAAATGAACCCCACAGTAATGAAAACAAAATCAAATCAATAACTAATTTTTCATTCTTAAAAAGCCGATTAGGAACGATAGGATCAGCCGCTTTATTCTCTACTCGTGACATCCAATAGATCAGTAACGCTCCCATAACGATAAAACCAACCGTAATCGCAATCGACGAAACACCCAACAATTGAATCCCTATCAAGAAAGAAGTTAATCCCCAAACCATTAAGATAGCGCCACGATAATCGACTTGAGCCTGGTTGAGTTTCTCCTTGATATTGAAGAATAACTCTACAATCGTAATCGACAAGAGAGCCAAAGGTAAATTAATATAAAAGACCCAGTGCCAACTGAAAGTATCAACGATCCAGCCACCAATCAACGGACCTACGATGGAAGTTCCACTGAAGCCGGCTGAGGCTATTCCAATAACTTGCGAACGGCGTTTGATATTCTTGAAGATTTGCGAATAAATAATAAAAGGAATTGTATTCATCCCTCCAGCACCAATGCCCATGACGCTGCGAGCAGTAATAAACCAGATAATATTTGGTGCTAATCCTTGGAATAATGCTCCTATCATGAAAACAATCGTTGCGGTAATATAGGCCACTTTATTACCCTTTTTCTCACCAAACTTACTCCATAACGGTGTTGAAACGGCCATCCCTAAGAGAAATATTGCTACGATCCAACCCATATATTGAATACCATGCAAATCACTGATTATGGCTGGCAAAGCTGTATTGATAATTGTTGCATCGAGTCCTGCCATCATGTTGGACAAGACAAGTGCAAAAGTGATTAGTATTTTTCGATTACGACTCATAAATATACTTCTTTCCATTTTGTTAACAAAAAATAAGACTTGCAAACATGCAATGTCTTATTTTCTGACAACAATAAAAGTTCTGAAAATAATGTTAACAGGAATTACAATTCCTCTGGTTCATCAAAAATCTCTTGTAACTTATTAAAGAATTGAGCCGTTTGATAGCTATCTCCTGCAGCGTCATGAATTTGGAAAGTTACTGGTAACTTGATACCATCAGAACGCTTTTGGAATGTACTTGCCGAAACACTTGGTAATAGCGTACGGCTATTATTGATGTTATTAACGTTATAACTATTAAAGCTGGCCCAAGGTGCCATAGAAATGTTTACGACATTCTTTGAGAGAGCACCCATTGGGAACAATTTACCGGTGTCTCGATACTTTTCAACTTCATCCAAATAGTTACGATGAAATTCTGCAAAAGTATAAGTATCGGCTGTTTCCAAGTAAGAGAATAGTTCCCGCTTGTTATCAAAAATCGAATATGCAACCACACTACTATCGTAAAACCCTAATTCACCTTGATCATTAAAATCTAATCGGTAAAGATAATTTGAATTAATAACACGGAGAACAGAATAAATAAATAAAGGATAAAACTTATAATGATTACTTTTGACGAAGTTCAAGACATGCTCGATCCTAATTTCATGAGTTGCACTGTGTACAGAAGCCTGTTTCAAAAAATACTCAAAACTTTCTTTCCGAGTCCAATTATTTAAATCTATTTTACTAAATTCCATCGTGAGCCTCCTAAAAAATTATCTCAAACTACTACTATATATAATCATACAACTTTTTATAAATCCGCCAACTGATAAATTCTTTTTTTACATTAAAAATCATCAATTTATTAGTTAATTTTTCCTCATTTTAGATTTTATTTTTTAGATTGTCATAATATTTCAATATTTCTTATAGTAATAAGTTATTCACCAAAAAAATAATGTTATAATTTGTTCAACAATAAATAAATTTATTAACTTTTTCTCTGATATCTGGGGAATAATAATGAAAAATATTCAAAAGAGAAAAATCTGGGTAGCCATTTGGTCACTCATGAGTATTATTATTATCTTTTTAAGTGGACAATCTGTTTCTGCTGCTCTGACCGACACTACCGACTTGAATTTCTTAAAGACTGCCCCAACAGGTATCGGAATTGGTGGCTTCATGAGCAATACCGCACCAACTGTCCCTGATAGTACCGACATCTATACTACTAATTCAGCTCAAATTTTAGATCGAAGCGGCAATAATACTGCAAATGGGAATATTATTGCTTTGGCAAGCGGAAAGAATACTTATGGATCAATTTGGTCCAATAATGCTTCGTTTGATATCAATAAACCTCAAACTGTTTCTGCTTGGCTTTACTTTGGTTCAGGCGATGGCAGTCAAGAGATAAATAGTGAAGGAATCGCCTTTGTTTTACAAAATGATTCCAAAGGAATTGGTGCTCTAGGTGCCGGTCTGGAAGGACTCGGAGTTTATGGTTATGACGCTTCTAAACTAGGAATAATAACTACTACGGCTGCTAATCCTAGCTATATCCAAAAGACGTCCATTCAAAATAGTGTTGCCCTAGAATTTGATACCGCTAATAGCAGTTTTTACTCGCCAAATAAGCCAATTAATAATAATGGCATCTCTTATCCACCTAGTTTGGCTGACTCGCTTAAATTACCCATCTACTATTCACTAGACGGGTATGATACTCAAGGTGGTAAAGCGGTTCCCAGCTCGGTCAACCTACCTGGGACTCTCAAGATTGGTGCGGGTGGTTCTTTGGGACACATTGCTTTAGCCTACCCTGGCTACGCCAATACTTATCAAAGCATCGATTTAACCTCTAATGATGCTACTAAAAATGCTTATTCTACTTGGACAGAGGGCTATGCCATGGTCCATGTCAATCCTCAATCGGCCTATTTAATTGATGGTAAAGATGAAAATGGAAATGATTTTACATGGCACCATGTTACGATCACTTGGACACCGGCTCCCTCTGGTAGTACTACGGGTACTCTAAGCTATGCCCTGAATGATAAGAATATGGACTATAGTGATAACACTTCAACTAGTTCTGACACAAAGATAATTACAGATTCAATTCCAGTTGATACGACTAAGTTGAATTCCAGTGATGGCAAAGTTCGTTGGGGCTTTACTGCAGCTAATGGCAGTTCTAGTAGCGTTGCTTCTAAGTTAGTTGACCTAGATTCGATTCCTGATTCACTTTACGCTGATGCCGATAGCGATATTATCGATACGACTTTGAATGATAAGACTATTACCGATGCTTCGACTGATAAAACGGTGGCTAACGGCGATAGTTTGAAAATCAAATACTATTTGAAATATATATCAGTAAATGAAGACTGGAAAGATATTGCTGCAAAGATCAATATTCCTTCCAACGTAACTGTCACACCTGATAGTAATAACAATGTCGCTACCATCACTTATAGCGACGGATCAACTGAAAATATTACGGCTAGTGAACTTTCAGATGGTAAATTGGCACATACTTTGGCTAAAGCAATTGGTACTTCCAGTAGCGCAGGTAAGTCGGCTACTATCACTATTAATGCCAAAGCTGTCAATACTACCTCAAGTAACATTAACGTCGCAAAAGCCGTCGCCACTTTCAATGGTTCTAATGAAATTTCATCAACAAACAGTCCTGCTTTCACAATTCTAGCCACTCCAAGCTACACGTTAGATTTAAGCAATCAAAATAGTAATTCCGAAATCTACTTGCTTTATAAACAAGATAACGCCGTTTTAGACTTACCAACAACTTTGAAGTATAGCGATAATCACAGTTTTGGCAGCGATACGACAAGCACCAATATTGTCTATAAAATTACAGTCGATGGGAAAACGTATACCGTGGGATCAAACGCAACTGGTACTAGCTTTAATCAAACAATCGATTTAAGGAGCTTGATGGATGACGACACCGCCTTTTGGAACCTCTTTGCTATAGGTACAACTAACTAAGTGACCGTTAAAGCTATCGATCCAACTAATGGTTTGGTCTCAAACACGATTTCTTATAACGTCGTTACAAAGCAGAATAAAGCCTTAAGCATGACCGTTTCCACAGCTTTATCCTTTCAAACGACCAATACCGGTAACAACTAAAAATATCTCTCCAGAACCAGTGACTTCGAACTTGACGTTACTAGTTTAAGAGAACCATGGAAACTAGAAGTTGCCACGAACGGATTATTTTTAAATGGGCAGACACTGAATAATAATATGGACTTAGTTTATAAGGCTAATAGTTCATCGGCTGCTCAAACCTTGACCTCTTCGCCAACTTTGATCGATCAAGACTCAACTATCAATCAAACCGCCACAACAACTGATATCGCAGATGATTGGACACAGAATACTGGCTTATTAATTCAACAATCAGGTTGCCAGTCTGGCAGGTCAATACACTGGTCTTTTAAACTGGACCCTTGAGGATTCCTTGGTGAACAATTAGAATGAACTTCTATTAAGAACATTCGAGGTCACAATTATGAAAATACGTCCGATTCAACCAAGCGATAATCCTTTCATCAAGCAAATCCTTCAAGCGGATTTAAAAGCTGCGGGTTTAGATATTCCTGGAACAGCTTATTATGATAAAAATCTGGATACACTCTGTCAATTTTACAAAGCTGATGTTAAATGTGCTTACTTTGTCGTAGTAAATGATCAACGGCAAGTCGTTGGTGGTGCTGGCTGTGCTGAATTCGATCCTGCCAAAATTATCGCCGAATTGCAAAAACTATATTTGGCCAAAAAAGCCCGTGGTCATCGTTTGAGTTATCAATTAGTCGATCTAATCAAAGAGTTTGCTAAGAAAGCAAGTTACAAACAGCTTTACTTAGAAACCCATCACAATCTCAAAGCTGCGATTCATATTTATTCCAAAGCCGGTTTCACTCGATTATCCGGGCCCATTGAACCAGCTTACATAGCGGCGCTATGGACGGTTTCTACATTATGGACCTGCAATTGACTACTCACGGGAAGATGATAGACATAACTATTTTTATTATTGCAGCCATAAGAACAAAAAGCACAACTTCTCCCGTTTAATACAAATAGAGCGGCAACTCAAAATCGAGTTGCCGCTCTATTTGTATTAAGAATTGCAGACTAAATATCTTTTAAAAAAATCCTATTTAAGCTTTTTCGTTCAGAGCTTTAACAATATCATCTTCAAATTTTTCTGGCTTAGTTATTGGTGCAAAGCGACTGATCAGTTGGCCATCACGACCAATCAAGAATTTTGTAAAATTCCATTTGATACGCCCATGACCAGGAGTGTCCTTGAGATACTTAAACAATGGGTCAGCTGTTTCGCCATTGACATCGATTCGCTTGGTCATTGGGAACGTAACGCCGTAATGAACTTGGCAAAAGTCGCTTGTCTCTTTGTCAGTGTCCAACTCTTGCCGAAATTGATTGGAAGGCAGACCTAAGACCTCAAAACCTTGATCATGGTACTTTTGATAAAGTGACTCTAGAGCCGTCAATTGAGGAGCAAAGCCACACTTACTGGCAGTATTAACAATCAACAAGACTTTACCTTGATAGTTTTTGAAATCAATCTCAACGCCGTTCATTTCTGTTTCTGAAAAATCATAAATACTAGCCATATCGTCCTCCTATCGAAGCTTTCTTAAAAAATACCCCCACTGGCAGAGAAAAATTATTGCTAAACCGAAAATAACCATTGGTCCATTGAGATTCTTATTTAAAACTCGCAATACGACCAAAAATTCGTAAATCACACCTAAAACAATAATTTCATACCAAAAATACAGCAAGGCTCTCTTAAAAGCTTTCCACATACAGTTACTCCAAATGTTATTAAATTAATTATACAGCAGTACCAGTCAATTTTTCGATCAATCGGACTTATACCGATTTAATTTATTTTAATCCCAGCCTGCTTCAAGATTTTACTTTCAATCCCATGTTCAAGTTCTTTATCATGATGAATGGGGACTGGAAGCGTCACATTAGTTTTCGGATTATACATTTTTAGATGCGACCCATTCTGCGACTTCTTGACAAACCCGTTTTGTTTCAAAAGTTTCACGATCTTTTGGGTTTTCATTGCCATTTTGTCATCCCCTTTCATAATATTTGTTTTGTTACTAGCTTGCTTGTAACATAGTTATAATTTCAGCCACATTAATATTGAAATCTTGGCGACGTAACTCAATATCACCATTCTCATTGTTTCTTGAGGTCACCAATTCACCTAGCATACAATCGGATAACAACTGTGTCCCCCGACGAACTTTATCCTTGTCATTGAGCAATGAATTCAATAGGCGTGGAATCATATCGTAAAGACGGTCATATTGCTCACGAACTGCTTGATAGTCTAAATATTTACTTGCCCCAGCAAAATCATGCGGAGTAATTTGGGTATATTCGCCAAATGCGACGGTGGTCATTAACTACGCCAAAGCTTGCTCACCAGTCAGGCCAATTAATTGTTCATAAAGTTGATTAACAAGCAATTCAAGATTCTTGGCTAAAACCTTGGACTTTAGATCATCAGTATTCTTTACATAACGATACATTGATTGTGGTTGAATCGACAATTCCGTTGCCGTCTTAGTCAAAGTTACGGCCTCAAAGCCTATTTTTTTGGCTAACTCCGTTGCGGCATTCACAACTTTCATCTCATCTAAAGCATGTTGAGTCATTTGCGTTCCTCCGGTTGAATGCTTTTACTTGTAAAACTTAGTGGCTCAGTTTATACTCTCCCAAGTAAGCTTAGTCACTAAGCTTCATTACTCATGATTAAGTTTAGCATGAATCAATTACTTTGTGAAAGATAATGTGAAAAAAGGATTTTCAAATGAAAATTGGTATTATTGGTGCTACTGGCAATGTTGGACAAGTTATTTATCGTGAAGCACTTAGTCGTGGTCATGAAGTGACCGCTGTGGTACGTAACCGAGATAAGGCTACCGAGATGTTTGGACCCGATACTGAGATGGTTGTCAAAGACGCTATGGATTTGACCGCCGATGACTTAGTAGGATTTGATGTGGTGGTCAATGCAACTTCTCCACAACCAGGTTATCTCAACTTAGATTTGCTGACCAAATTAGTCAGTTTCTTCCGTGAAAAAAAAGCCCCTCGCTTGATTGCTATCGTTGATTCCAGTTCACTGATCGATGATCAAGGAGAAATGCAATTAGCAGCCGTTTTAAAACAATACGCAGATGCTCCGTGGATTCAGGCATCCTCACAACAAGTCCATGAACTCCAATTTTTACAATGGGTCGATAACGTCGATTGGACCGTCATGACGCCTCAAAACGAGTTTGTTGCTGGAGACAAGCATCCTTACCGTTTGGGTACTGATGAAGTTATGACCAATCCTGATGGCAAATCAACAGTAACGTTTAGTACTTTCGCCAGTGCAATGTTAGACGAAATTGAAACACCTGCTCACAAACACCTGCTCACAAACATCAGCGAATTACAGTTGTTGATGACTAGCTATTTTCTTATATCACAAGATCAGGACAAAATATGTTTGGCTTCCAAGCATTAATGGAATCTAAGCGACCTAAAAAAGACCTCACACACTGTGAGGTCTTTTCATATTCAACTAATTAAAATTAGTTAAGCTTCTTCTTACTTACAACGTTCAACTTGTCATCCAAATCATAAACAACTGGTTCACCAGTAGTCATTTCAACATCCATGATATCTTCATCAGAGATGTTTTCGATGTACTTAGTCAAAGCACGTAGTGAGTTACCATGGGCAGCGATGATAACGTTCTTGTTGTCTAACAACTTAGGAGCGATTTCATCTTCCCAGAATGGAATTACACGTTCCAAAGTAACTTTAAGGTTTTCGCCACCAGGAATGATTCTTGGGTCCAAGTTTGCGTAACGACGATCGTTAGCTGCTGAGCCTTCGTCAGTAGCTTTCAATAGTGGAGGCAATGTATCGTATGAACGTCTCCAGATATGAACTTGTTCATCACCGTATTTTTCAGCTGTTTCAGCTTTGTTTAGACCTTGAAGTGCGCCATAGTGACGTTCGTTAAGTCTCCATGTCTTTGTTTCAGGAATCCATAGTTGATCACAGCCTTCAAGTGCGTAGTGCAATGTCTTGATAGCACGTGTCAATACTGATGTATAAGCTTGGTCAAATTCGATGCCAGATTCTTTAAGAAGTTTACCAGCATTTTGAGCTTGCTTTACGCCTTCTTCACTAAGGTCAACATCAACCCAACCAGTAAATTGGTTTGATAAATTCCATTCACTTTGTCCGTGACGAATGAAAACTAATTTTGCCATTTATATGATCCTCTTTTCATTTCATTAACATTATGTATTCTACACGATTTCGATAATAAAAAAAAGAGACTCTACCCGAATTTACTCGAAAACGACAAAATAAATAGACCAGACAATTTCACTTCAATCATCTGATCTATCTTTAACTATTCCTTATATACTGGTGTATCTAACTCTTTTAGAGTTGTAATATCAAGTTTATTCTTGGAGTTCTTATTGAGATAAGTATTAACTTGATCGTTACCAGCCATAACTGCGGTAACTTTATCTTTACCATCGATCAAGTCGGAAATAACTTCGGCATTTTCACTCTGTTTCATCACGATTGGAATGACTTCAATATTGCTGTCTCTAAGTGCGAGTAATTTTTGATAATATTCAGAATTTACTGAAACGAAGACTGTTGAATCTGTTTGTTTCAAAGCTTGATTCTTCAACCACCAGATAATCAGATCTTCATCATTATCAAAGGTGTTGATCAAAACGTTACCGGTGCTAAATAACTGAATATAAGGCTCATTGCCGGTATAACTCTTAATCAAGACCAATGTACCATTTTGACGATAGAAGTTCTCACGAACGACTTTATTCGCATTCTCACGGTCATAAAATTGTGTGGCTGAGATGACACCGTTTAGGTCAAAAATATCACGACTGATCAATTCGTTATCCTTGTAGTGACGGATAATTTGTAATTGATGATTACTGTCACGTGACACTTCCATAATTAATTCATCGTTAGCGTTCAAAATTTTATCGACTTTTTCATTCACGTGTTGAACACGGTAACTGACGTCGAATGGAATTTCAGCAGGTGTAACTTGATTATTCAGATTACGTCCTTGCAGATCATTGTACATGTTGAGCAGATAAGCATTGCCATCAATAAACCCAGCATTTTGATAATTCATCCACGTTTGGTCGATTTGATCATTATAAGTAACCGAAATACCATTGACCAACAAGCCCTTGGCAGCCAAAGTCATCGTGATCTGTTGCCACATCTTGCTTGTATCAGCATCAGGGTTAGCAGCAAGATCATCAGTGAAAAGGTAATAAGCACGATTGGCATCAATATAAACTTCATTAGCCATCTCGTCAGTACCGAACCATTCTTTCAATGACTTGTTGATGGCGTCAATCTGTTCTGTAGCTTGTTGACGATCCTCGACTTGATCACTATTAGTGTTACGTAAAAGATGGTTGTAATAGCTACGGTCAGCCAATAATTGACTCCGCAACTGTTCTTTCAAATCAGCACTTTGGTCAAGCGTACTTTGTAAATCTTGTTCAGTATATTGCCATTGACTATTATCGTTTGCCATCCCTTGATTAGGGTCAGCAGCAAATGGTTGCTGAGCTTGATTGTATTGTGGCGGATTTTGGCCAAAGAAATAATCATTATTGTTATCATTTGGTGTGAACCGTGTCCCCGTACCATCAGCACCATAGTTGTATTGATTTTGCGTTTGATCAGAATTATTTTGGTCCGGTTGTGGACCTTGGTACGAAGGATTATTTAGATCAGAATAATTATCATCATTATCTTTCTGTTTTCTATCGAAAAATGACATATTTTAATCTCCCATCTACGTCAGTTAACTTCATTCAAGCTTATTATATATGACAACTATATTTTAATCGTAATTATAACGATTTCTTTAATTTTATTCGATGTTTCTTATTGTTTCGTTCGAGCGAATGGACTCCCAAAATATCTAAGAAGAAGACAAAGATAGGAATACCAACGATTAGACCCCATGCTCCGATCAATCCTTCGGAGACTATTAACACTACAAAGGTAAAGAAAATTGGTAAATGGGTCATGCTCGACATGAATTGGGGATTCAAGAAATAAGTCTCAATTAGATGGATCACAATGATCATGATCACGATGTAAATCAAGTAACGGATACCGCCTACAGAATAAGCGACAAAACTCAACGGAATCAAAGAAATGATTACTCCCGCAACTGGAATCAATGACAAGATGAAGACCATCACAGCTAATGGCACGATTCCAGGCATCTTCATGAATAACAACGTAATCGTAGTCAAAAGGGTATTAACTATTGCAATCATCAATTGAGCTTCTAAAACAACTCCGAAAGTATTGACGAATTTTTTTCCGTAATAAAATAAATCGGAGAAAAGCCAGCTATAGTTGCTATTTAAAAATTGTCGACCAAAAGCATTGATCTGTCGTACTTGACTAGTGTAGAAGAAACTCAACAAGAACGAAATAACAATATTGAAACCAACTGCCCCAACACTGGTAATGTAATTCACTACTTGCGACAAAGCAGCTTTGATTTGATTATCAAGATTGATCTGTTGTAAATAATTGTAGAATACGTTCAAGTATGGATTCGAACGCACTTCTTTACTTTCATAGAACTTTTGCAATGATTTAAACATCTTCCCAGTCTGAGTAATCAGTTGCGGTACGTAATTTGTAATAACGAAGATCAATAAACCAATGATAATCAAGTAAACCGGCGTGATGATCCAAACCGGTCTGACTTTAGGAAACTTTTTTTGGACTACCCTTACTAATTGAACTGACAAGAACGTAAAGATAAACGTCAACAGAAATAAGCTCATCATATTGCGAAAGAAATAGATTACTCCAATGACTAGCATTAACAAAACAAATCTTCGCAGACGTTTATTTTCAACAAATTTTTCGTACAAACTCATTTGAATCTCCTTATAGGCACCAACTTAATGAATACACGATTTCTATTCCTAACATAGTAAATAATGAATAACGATGATACCACACTATGGCGGTAAATTCACGAAACATCGATGGACGTTTTAGCTGCTTCACCGTCACGGCTGGAACAAATCTAAAATTTAGACCAATTTTCTTAGCGTACGACCTCACTCGAGGAACGTGAAAATCGCTTGTTACTACGACCACTTGTGGACGAGTTTTCTTGTGCCAAAGTTGAGTGATCTTGATTGCTGAGAAACTTAGATTTTGAGCAGTATTTTTGGACTTATCCTCTTTAACGATAGCTTGTGCAGAAACTCCCGCGTCCAATAGATACTTTTCCATCAAACTTGCTTCTGAACTAGTCTCATCCCCTCTTCGGTTGCCACTGACGACAATCGTTGGTTTTTCTGGCAATGACCGGTACAATTCGACAGCCTTATCCAAGCGTGAAGCTAAAATATCGGAAACATGATCATTGAGGCTCTTGTTGCCTAAGACTACCAAAAAATCAGCTTTCACTGGTGCTTGATCCATTTTAAAATCACGCTGTAATTGCCACATATAGCTAAACATATACAGCAACAATAAGAAATTAGCCGTGGCACAACTTAAAACCGCCGCCCGAATCAAAGTATTAGCAATGAAAAACGATAATCCGACAAAACCTAGAATAATCAGTATAGCAATCATAATAGCGGCTACAGGATGCCGACTATAAACAAATCTAATTCGAAAGATAACCGCTAACTCAATAATTGCGACCCCTATCACTAGTAAAAAATTCATGGTTCCCCCTCCGACATTAATTCAAAGTGAATTGTAGTTTAGGCACTTTCAATGAAACGCCTTTGACCAGTGTCCATGTCACGGTTGTTGAGTCCTTATCCGGTTGTCTCAATAAAAATAATTTATTATCGAGTGCTCCATAGATCAACAGTCTTCCTCGAGTCGTTTTGACAGCGAGGCTATTATCGGAATCCGATGTTGGTGATACCAAGAATAAATACTGCATCAAAGGATGCTTGGTACCATCGATACTGATGCCTTGATAATCGCTCGGTGAAAGGTTAGTTCCGTACAATTCCCCAAAATTGACACCAACTTGGCCCACCTTTTTATCGTTATTATCTGAAATAGCCGCCATTAGCTGCATTAAATCGGCATTAGAAGTCAGCGGATCTTTTTTATACTCATCGTAATAGTCCTTGGTCTCTTTAATCTCATCGCTTAAACCAACTTGACCATTATTGGACTTAGTTAAGAGATTAGCTTTGGTATTGGATTGGCCTTCTTTAGGTCTGACTGTAAAGTCGCCCGAGAAAAGATAAAGCTGGTTGTTCTCTTGCTCAACACGAATCTTACTGCGAGAAATTTGATTGCCAGTCGCTTTGTAATTTACCTTCAAATTAACGCTTTGAGGTAACAATCGATCCTGATTTTGACCATGGTAGTAATAATTGATCGTCAAGAAATTTTTGGGAGTAAGGTAAATTTTACCGTACAAATTTTGAACATAACCATTTTCGATTTCAGTCAGCATCACAACTTTGCTATCTGCTGAATCATCAATCTTTTGTGCTGAATGTTGTGTCAAAGTCATCTGATAAGTTCCATCCTGATTGATTGTCAAATTACCATCCGTCCGCCGATAGTCAATAATAGTAGAAAAATCAAAATTTCCCACTAAGGCACTGTTAGTAGCTAATGGCTTGGCGCCTTGAGTAATATCGACTAAATGATTAGCTATCTGATCATAGGCGATCTGTTGCGATTTTCTAGTGTTTGATTTGCTAATATTCGATTGTGCATCCCGCTTCTTAATATAAGCAAATTTATAAGTTTGCCCACCAGACTCGACATAATATCCTTGCATATGCTTCCCATAAACATTTTCGTGATACGTCTTAATGATTTTCAAGACTAAGTTATGACCGGCTGTTTTGAAAGTCATCGTCTTCCCATCACGATTCAAAATATACTGTGGGTTATCGAATTGACTATTGAAGCGATTGATACCTACTTTGCCATCAATCGTTGTAATATCCTTAACTTGTGCCCGTTGATTCTTCAAAAACTTAATTGAAACGGTATTATTCTCGCCTTGATCTTGGTATAAATACCAAGTTTTATTACTGGCAATAATTTTAGAAGTTTCCTTGGTCTTACAACCAACTAACAACACTGCACAAAAGAATAATATGCTCAGCACAACATATATTTTTTTTACCATATCCCTAGGGCCTTTCCGATATCTTAATTATACAACTTCCAAAATCCCCTTATTATTGAATCATAACAAAAAAAGACCCGCTTTTCAGCGCATCTTTTTGAATAAACATTTATTAAAAACGAGTCATAAAATTATTTGCAATATTTTTATGCAATATAATTTTCAGCGACCCACTCGTTTGTAGCTACACGGTGATATTTAACGCCATTGTATGACTTAACTTGGTCCGTGTACCATGGTGTGTTATTAGCTAAAGCTCGATTAGTAATATTCTTAGTGCTGCCATCAGCTTCAAATGAAACTAGTGGAACGAAACTACCATTCTTATTGTTAACTTTGATAACGTTTGTATCACTAACATCAGTGCCACCTGAATTAGTGTTATTACCGTTATTTGTGTTACCAGAGTTAGTATTACCCTTCAATTGATTGTAATACTTACCAACTAGATCGTAGAATTGATCCATGCTGTAGCCCCACTTAGCAAAGTAAGCAATTGGATCGGTATGTGATGTTTCACCCCACTTGATACGAGCGTCGTTATGTGACATAACTGTTGTACCTGGTGTGAATGGCAATTTGTATTGAACCAACTTGGAAGCTGTGTAATAGGCTTGGTTAGCAACTGAACGTGCAAAAGCATCAGTTGATGAAACTTCACACAATTCAACTTGAACAAATTTTGCATTAGCTGTAGGGCCCGCACCCCAGACTGTATAGTCAGTATTCTTAATGTTCAAGATTTCTTTGTTGTCGACAAAAGCATGGACATATGTATAAATGTTTGACCACTCACGATTGAAGTAAGTCACTTCGTTACGAGCAGTTGCCCCTGGAGTAGCTGTTTCGTGAATGACAACACCTTCTGGCTTACCAACACCATTTTCGTAACCTTGCCAAATATTGAAGGTTCCTTCTTCGTTAGTGATAGAAGCTGGTTGAATGTTGTTATTATTAATATAATCATTGATTGCTGAAGTAGCGGCCTGTGCTGTTTGAACGTGAGCACCTAGTTGTGGAGCTACTTGCCCAATAGTTGTAAATCCGATACTTGCTAAAGCAACTGATGTTGCCATAGTAGTCATAAATTTCTTAGATACCATAATAAATTAATTCCTTCCCGCCGTTAATTTCCTTAACGTATAGATTATAACAAGTTTTTTCACAAATTTGACGAAAGTAATCAGGCTGTAATGAAATGGTAAAATTCAACGAACGCTCATATGTTTCAATTTTTCCAAAAGCCTATTACGACAGTACCTCAAGCTCCTAGAAGTACAGTTATAACGCTTCGCCAATTGACTCAAAGGTAATCCTTCAATGAAATGTTCTTGCAATATACTTTTTTCAATCACAGAAAGTTTTTCAAAATTCACAAAGTCCAAATCGATCACTTTCTGCTCTTGGGGCACTCTTTGAAAGTCGAACTCCTCCAGACTGTGAAAATCAGTATACTGTTTTGCTTGCCGCAGCATATCTGTTAGGCGCCAAGTTAGTTTTTGGAAAACATACGGCTTAAACTTATTGAGGTCTCGTCCTTGTTGTGAGTATTGAACATAAGTCTTCGCAAACAAAATTACCGCTTCTTGAAAGTAATCGTCATAGTCAAACCGTGTCTGAAAGATATGGAGCCGTTTCAATACTCCATGGATCAATTGTTGGTTCTCGACAGCTAATTGAAACCCTAATTCTAAATCAGTCATAATTGTGAGTTCTCCTATTTTTACTCACAAGCGCTTGTGTAGGACTAATATAACTAATCAGCTTTTGTAATATTAGTTGCCAAAAACAACACAATTTTGCGTAATTTAGGGGTTTTAATTTTGAGACAAAATAAAAAGACGCCGTTATCAGCGTCTTTGTCGAAGTTATTAGTAAAGTTTTTTAAGTCTCTTTAAATTTTGCCCATAATACTTGGTCAACTCAAATCGTTCTAATTCGTCGATCCCTAAATTGATCAGGAGACATTTTTTAAAGGCTAATATCATTGCATCAAGATCATTCACTTTGATCCGCATATTCTGATGCTTTAGACATTGGCAATTCTCAAACCGCTTTAAAACACCTAGTTCCGCCGGAGGTTGCATCTGGCAGTGTCCCCAATTAAGAATCGCCTTTAAAAATAAAAAGTTTGCTTGGACCAATAAAGCGACATCATGGAATCTCTTCTCAATGTCGCCTTTGGGAAAATCCACTTGAAAACGATAGCCATTAAGGTCCTCTAAATATAATATTCCATCTTTTAAAAAATAATTCTTAAGGAGATTAGGAGATATCCAATCGGTATTCTGACGACAGCCACCCTTGATCGGCATGTAAGCTTTATAAAGGTGAATAAAAGGAATATACGACTTAATTCCGGTTAAATCTGACAAAAACTTGGAAATTGCAAAACCAAAACCATTATCTTTACACAATTCATTCATCAATTGCTTAGTCGGACGTGGATCTAAGATCATCCCGTGATCAAGATGCAAAATGGATGACTTAGCTTCAGCAGCCTGACTTTCAGCAAGATTGTAGAGTAATACCACTTTATTATCCATTTCAAAACGATCTTCACAATACAGGGAACGATAGCCTTCGGTAACTAAGAAATTCTTTGAAATCTCTTTTTCGGGGAATTGATATAATTTTGCCATAAAAAATTGAACTCTCCGTCTTAGGTATTTACTCAATTGAGTATGAGCTGAATATAGCATTATCGGCTGTTTCAAGATACCTTTTCTGAAAGAATTTACAATCTTTTCAAAAAAATTACATAGCTACAAAAAAAATTACCTCAAGCCATTCTCAATTGGACGGCTTGAGGTAATCTCTATTAATTTTTATCGTTAATCGGCACTGTAAATACAATATTTACCATTGACCCAACCAGCGCCAACTTTATACCAAGTTTGTCCATCGACAATCTGTTTCGACGTTACTCGCCAAGTAGTTCCATCAGCTAAACGGGTACCGGTAAACTTATTGTTAGCAGCAGGACTGTTATAAACATTGACCCCGTAGCCAGGAATGTAATTGATCTTTACCATCCCTGAAACCGAAGTGACGTAATTGGAACCTTTGACTTGGACATCATTTGCATTGACCCATTGATCGGTCGCAACACGATACCAAATTGAGCCGTCAGAATGCGTTGACTTCTTATCGATCTTCCAATCGGTGCCATTGGCTAAACTGACAGCTAAAGCATTGTGCTTGTCATCATAAGCTCTGGCACTAGGCGTTGCTATGATATGGACGATATCAGGATAAGAAACAATATTATCTTGCTTGTAGTCGTCAGTATTAGTCTGAGATTTAAGCGTGACATCAGTAGCTAAAACATAAGCTTTATTACCAACAAAATAGAAGGTATTACCATCGTCATCAACCACATAAGCTGTCGTGATCCAAGCCGATTGATAAGGCAATACACGGCTAGTAGCGGCCTTTTTATTGGCGGCACTATAAACTACTGAACCCTTATTATTTACCACGATAGCTGTATCAGTGATCTTTACTGGTGGATTGGACTTTTCCGAATCCAATTGCACATCGGTCGCTTTAACATACTCATTTGAAGCCACTTGGTAATAAACTGTCCCATCAGCAGCTACGACTTTAGAAGAAACATGCCACGAAGTATTGTAAGCTAAAGCACGGTTAGCAGCAATCTGGTTGGGGTTCGCATTGATATAAATTTTGGCCATATTTTTATTGGTTACCGTGGCGGTATCATTAATGGCCGTTTGAGTACCGCTGACGGAATTATCACTACTTCCGCTTGTATCCGGTTCACTGTCAAATCTTGTCAAATTATAAGTCTCGATTATCTTATTCAAAGTTGATGCATAAATCGGACTAGTTGCATATCTTCCCTGCAACCAAGCCGTTGCATCTTTATATGAAGATGTATTCTCTTTCCAAGTTCCTTTGTAAAACTCTGGTGCACCGCTAATTCCACCTCTCAATAGAGCAGCGTTATCAGCGAAGGAATCGTAAATACTAGGATAGCTTCTAAAGTTAGCATAAATAGTGTAATACCCCTTGTCAGCACTCCACTCACTCGTGGGGAAGTTAACATAGGAGCCATTATAGTCACCTTTAACACCAAAATAATTATTATATTTGGTAGATAAATCAGAAGTACCCCAAGCACTTTCAACGATTGATTGAGCCATGCTGACTGAAGCATAGACCTTATACTTAGACGCAACTTGTTGAGCAATTGGCCCCACTTTGTTGATAAAAGCATCTTGAGTCGATTGAGAAACGCCTTGAGTTACTGCACCGCTTTGAGTAATTGCACTTACAGCATTAGCAGGCAAAACGCTACTAGCACCGTTATTATTATCTGCTTCAATGGCATCAGCAGTACTCTCATTAATTGGAGCTCCTTGACTATCCATGACACTGGCTACATTAGGATCCTTAGTATTTGTTTGTTTTTGATCTTGATTGTCGTCTTGATTCGAATCGTCAGTTGACGTTGCAGCCTTAACTGGCGAAGCGTTTGAAGACACACCGACTGCTGCCAGAAAACTTGCTAGAGCAGTAGAGGCAACCCATTTCTTATTCATAATTGTCTCCCTCCAATTATAAAGAATATAACTATCATGAGACTACTATGTAAGGAATTTTCCTTCAACCAAACCTTAAGAAATAGGCCAATTTTTAAATATTTTTTAGGAAACTTAATAAATCGCTAGCTTAGTCCGTTGTAGGAACGTAAGTAACGTATTCAGCTTCGATCCATTCACCATCTTGGGCGATCCGATAAAAGGCTTTGCCATCGTCGCCAGTTCCCTTGGCATCAGTGTACCAAGCAGATTCGCCTTTGACATATTTATCTTGCAACATTTTACGATTTACTTCATAAGAATCAAACAAGAAGACGACATAACGACTGTCTTGGTTGACCTTAACAATACCATGCACATTTTCAAGCATTGTAATACCACCTTTTAAGTTAATACTGATTTTATTATACATTAAAAGTTAAAAAAGAAGCACTGACAAATAAAGTCTTAATAATTTTAAGAGAGTGCTCAAAATTGCAAAAATAAAATGCCTCGAATGGACAAAATTCCACCGAAGCATTTTTGAATGTTAATAATTAACCATTATTATTTTTTAAAATATTGCTTCCAATACGCCGGTACTTGCTGATTCAATAAATCGTTGAACCAAACAAATTTTCGATATGGCACCTGCTGGGTCAATCCGGACTTACCATTATAAAAGTCTGGAACACTAACTCTTTGCAGATTAACTTGATAATTACTTTGCATTATATCTAAATAATGTGCTCCCATAGCAACTAAAACAACCGCCAGGATACCGGTTATCAATTTCTGCAGTTTCAATCCCTTCACAGCTCTTAAAACAAATCTCATAGCAATTAGATAGGTAAAGACATAACTCAGAAAATTACCTCGACAATTAATTGGGGAAGCCACAAACAACAACTGCCCCATTATTGCACCTGTCATCAAATAATATAACCACAATTTAGCATCTTTTCTAAAAAAGATGAAGATACAACTACCGATAAAAATCACCAATAACAGACTGATGATTCCCTCGATATTCGATAGCTGATCATCGATCCGGTTATAACCATACATATCATTCAAAGGCTTACTACTCAAGTAATGATTGATTCCAATATAATAAATGAGAAAGATCAACGCCATGACTGCTAATAAACCTTTTTTCCAAAAGTTAAAGTCACTACGGATTGCCAAAATAATAACTGCCAATAAAATGGCCACTAACAAAATGAGATTGAAGGTAATCAGCCAAAAATGTGTAATTTTGGAATAGTTCAACCAAATTTTATACGGCTCAAAGGTCATGCTGCGATAACCGCTGTGGCCTTGATATCCTGGGTGCGAGAAAACAGTTATGGCTGAAATTATTGCCCCCAATAAATAAGTTATGTGATAAAGTTTGGTTTTCTTTCTAAAATAAAGAATCACCAAACATCCCAAAAAAATCTGGCCAACCGTCATTGTTTCGGTGAATAAACCACCAGCATATGCTAATATTAACGTTCCAATCGCAATAAACTGATTAAGATCCTTATCCCGTCCACAATCTACGAGAAAAATATAAACTAGCATCAAAGCAATTGGGGGAACATAATTAACAAATCCTGCATTCCAAACTAAGATATTGTTCAAAAATGCGTCCTGTAAAGTGAACACGAATAGGAACGACAAAACCAGCGAAAGAACTGATTTACTTGAAAGTCGCCAAAGCCCCCACAATAAAAGTGTCCAAAAGAATGCATAAATAATGATTGCAATAGTCAAATTATGCATCGTAATAATTTCAAAAAAATTACCTAAATAACGTCCGTTACTACTACCACCATAAATTGCCTGTGGCCCATAAAACATATGATGTGATAAATAATCCCCTTGTGGTCCCCACCAAAAGTAGTCATCCCCCGAAGGAATGACAAAATATCTAAATACCCCAAAATATATTAAAGAACCGACAAACATAAATGGATTAAAAGCTTTTCTAACCCAGTTGAAGCTGTTCTTAATTTTATTTTCCATTATTATTTAATAATGGACTATTCGTACAGAAATCACAAGTTAACTTGGGATAAAAAAGCCTTGAAGAAACTCTTTAGAGCATGATTTTCTTAATAACAGGTATCTTACTCAAGATAAAGATAATCGCCAATGAAATTAAAGTCGCAAAGAAAAACGTCGTGACATAGTGATTAACCCCAGCCATTTTTTGAACAACGTTGATACTCAAGCCATGAACTAAATATACTCCGTAAGTCAGTGGAGCAATAATTTCAACTAACCGGATGAACCAACGATGATAACTGCCTTCAAATGACTTCAATACTAAAAAGATCAACCCAGAAATCACTGGCACATTCACAACGGAAATGACGCTCAACAATTGCCAGCCACTCTTTAAACTTAGAAAGCCGAGCCAGACATTGATGGCCATCAAGACGACTGCTATAACCAGTAATATCAATGAACCTTCTTTTTTAGGCTTCGCTTGCGTCAATTTATATCCCAAGATAAAGTAGCCTAAACTCGATGAAAAGACGACTTTCCCAACAGAATAACCGTCAAAATAAGAACTGAGATTCTTAGGCAATCCAGCAACCAAAGCTGGCAAGAACATGCTGATGATCATCCACAAAATCAAGAGATAGTTCATTAACTTTTCATCCAAATTATCGACCAAAGCCTTTAGTAATGGCGAGAACAAGTATAACGAGACCAGTGGATAGATAAACCAATAGGCCAACAAGACTGGTTGATGATAGATGGATAACACGCTCTGGAAGAAATCGTGATATGTAAAAACTCCATCGATTTTTCTAGAACCATAGGCACTGATCACCGACCAAATAATGAATGGCACTAATACTCTGACCAACCGATGGCGGAATAAATAAGCAACATCAGTCGTCTTTTTGCTATTCAATATCGTAGCACCACTGATCATGAAAAATAAGGGTACGGCAATTTCCGTGATCGTAACTAATGTATTTGAAATACCCCAATTCAGCGATCCATCTCTAATCGCCAATCTAGACGCACACGAATGTGCTAAAACCACTAACATCATGGCGACAACTCGAATAACGTCAATATAAATAATTCGTTTCTTTTCCAAAATGACCCCCGAAAATAACTAAATAAGTTCTATCTTAACATACTGCCTATTTGACCCGATATCCGCTGATAGCTTTCAAATCAAAGAACTTGGCCTCCCATTGATTCATTAAAGCTGTCGCAGGAGTATCAAGGGCAATTACACCATAATTAGCATTATATTTACTTTTTTGCGGCGTCATCAGTGGTACTTTCACACTATCTTTACCAGCCGCCTTAGCTTGATAGATCAAACGATATTCCGTCTGCATCTGTTGATAACTAAGATTGATGTCATGAAACGCTGGCACGAAGCTAAACATAAACAAGACACTCACGATAATTGCGGCACCACCTAAGCCCCACTGCCACTGAGAAAAAATGGCATAAATCGTAATAAACAAGGCGATACCCAAGAATAGCACGCCACCGAAGAAGGTCCGTTCAGGATATTCTGGTGAAAAAGCCATCGCATAAACGGCTGCCAAATGACCAATAACAAAGAAAATCACTGCCCAAAAGGTATCTGCCTGGATTCTTCTCATGACGATACCCACAATCAATAAAATTGCGATTGCTAGATAAATCCAAACCCACTGCTTAATAGTCAATTGATAGATACCTGCAAAATTTTTCTGAATCAAAGCCCAAGTTCGATGAATGTCACCACGTTTTTGAGAACCTGGCGAGGACATCATCGTAATAAACCCGATTCCACTAAAAATTACACTGACAAACGAGACTAAACTTAACTTATGTTCTTTGATCAAACGTCTGAGCATGAACAATAAGACAATCAAAACGGCAGCTGGACCTGAATTTTCATTCGTTGCCCCAGCTAGAAAACCTAATAAAGCAGCACCCAACAGATGAACGAAATCGATCGTTTGCACTTTTAAATTGAAAATGATGAAACCAAGATAAATGGTACTCATCCACAAATAATTACCCGAACCAGACAACCATAAGACCGATTGACCAAAATAAGGGATATAAAACCATGTGAACAAAAAGAGCAAGATCAACATGATTGGATTAGCCTTTGTACCTGATAATTTAACTGACAATTTGTCCATGAACACTAACATCAACACATAAATCAAGCTACTACAAATATTGAATGGCACCTTGGAATTAAATTGCATAAAGTATTGAACAATCGAATGTGCAACAAACCGTCCATTCCAAAGCTGATAATGATTCCACATTGATTCCGGAATCAGCCAAGTTGTAATTAGTGGTTGATGGGTAAAAGCGGTTGGTGATGGCGATTGGTAGACGAAACGGTAGACATAATCATCGGCCACATACAACGTGTGTGAGTTCAGTAGCAACATGATTAAGAAAACAACCGTTAAAATAATGATTGACCAACGATTTTGCTGGATTCTTTTGTACAAATTTTTAATAATCGAACACCCTTCCCCGACAGATTATTACTTATAGTAAGAATTATAATTCATCGCTAGACAGAATTGTAAAAAGATTATACTTTGCAAATTTCTTTTCATAAACTACCATGAATGAATTAACTATTTATCTCGTCACTAGTATAATTTGAGTGTTATATATAATTTCAGAAAGGCCTTAATTTATGAAATCTATTTCTTGGCACAACAAGTATCTACGGATACCGATCGTCGTCTTACTAACAGCTGCTCTCTTTGCCGTCGTCAGCTATTTAACACTTTACCAAACGGAATTTTATCACCACTCCATTTGGGCTTATCTGGGAACAAGTGATAATCGCTTCCACATGATGCGAATCGAAGGATTGTATCAATCGATCCTACATCACAATTACTTCCCGATCGTTAACATGTCTTTCATGGAAGGCATGGGTTATATTTCTAACATTTTTTATTCAGATTTCTTAATTTATCCCGCTGCTATTTTACGGTTGATGGGTTATACACCAGCTCAAACAATCGTACGTTTCTACTTAATGTTGAACTTTTTAACTTTTAGTGTAGCATTTCTTTGTTTCTATAAAGTTCAAAGAAAATATTGGAATAGTTTAGTTTTTAGTTTTGTTTATACTTTAGGCACTTATCGACTTCACGATATGTTATTCCGCCATGACCTTGGTGAAGTAGGTGCCTTTCTCTTCTTGCCGATTGCCGTCTTGGGAATTTACGAGATATTTTATGGTGAGCGAAAACGCAATTGGCTCTTTCTAACTTTCGGAATGGCAGGAATCATTTATTCGCACGCCATTTCACCAATTCTAGTAGCTATTTTGATCATCGCCATCATGATTTTCCAAGTTTCTGAATTAAAAACTCACCCGAAACGATTATTGTCACTAATTTGGGCAAGTATCTGTACAGGATTCTTAACAGTTGGCTACTTTTTGCCGATGCTTGAACAATTAAAACACACCGTCTTTCGCTTAACTGAAAGTAAAGGTAATTTACCCGCTGGAGCCGAAGCTTTAAATAGTTATACTACTTGGAGCCTTAACAACTTGATTGACAAGCCTAACATCGGTCTAATCTTATTCGTGGCTGCAATTGCTGCGGTAATTGGACTGGGACGAGTCAAAAATCGAGCTGTGCGACACTTTGGTATATTGGGAGCGATTATGTTCATCTGTTCCAGCCGAGTTTTCCCATGGATCGTACTCAATAAAACACCGCTAAAAATGATGCAATACCCTTGGCGATTGGATATGATTGCCACGATTTTATTAGCAATCTTTGTTGCCAGTGACCCTTTAAAAATCTTCAAGAGTAATTATGCTAAATTTGGCTTAGTACTGGCATCTTTTCTGCTTACGATTTCAGCCAGTTACCAGATGGTCAGCACTTCATCAAATAATTTAGTGTCATATTCTCAGTATGACAAAGCTGAACCATTCAGTATCGGTGCCGGACAAGAGTACTTACCTAAAGGTGCTGATGTCTTAAAGATCAATGCCGAGCCACAGATCCCGACAATTAAGCATGGTAAAAAAGCCACAATCTCTAACTTCAAGCGTTCTGATACCAAGATGAGCTTTGACTTCAAGAATGCTAAAAAGACCACGATTTCCGTACCATTGATTGCTTACTATGGTTTCCAATCAAAAGATTCTATCGGTAAAGTTTCTAAACTGACTATGAATCTAAAAAATAATGGCCTGGGTGAAGTCACTGTCAGTGGAAAAGGTAAAGTCGTCATCAACTATTATGAAACTAAAGTTCAAAAAGCCTCACGTCACTTCTCATTTGTCGCTTTGATTGTCTTGATCATCGGTTCAATATTAAGTATCTTCAAAATCACTCCTACCGATTTTAAAAAATATTATTCACGAATAAAGCAAAAGTTGTCTGATTCGAAAGAAAACCATACCGAAACAGACTAATTTAATAGCCATCCGACTCTTTCGTCAGATGGCTATTATTTTGCCGATTTTTTTCTAGTGGCGATTAACAATCTCATGTAATAACAGTAATGAAGGTTTCACTTGAAAAAGCAGATTGACATGTTGAACAACATCGTCCATTTGAACGAACTTATCCAAACTGGCAATTGATAACGGTGAATCCCAACAACCATCGTGGAAACGGGTCAATGCTATCGAAAAAGATACTAGTTTCTTGGGACTAAACGATAATTCATTATCGGGACTGCCAGCTAAGAATAACCATTCCTGAAAATGACGAAATTCCAAATTATCCAAGTTGATATTATATAACCCGGTCTTATTGAGTTCATCCATCACCTGTGATTCGTCCAAGAACTTCATAGCGGCGTCCATATAGGCCTCATCGATCTTTTCTAAAGGTCTAAAGTCTAAATCCTTTGAAAGTTGACTCATTTTCTTACCTCGTGTTTTCATATTTTTTCCGTACTAATATTAAACTACGAAAGGCAAGAAAAAAGATACCGAATTTCTTCGATATCTTTGAGAAAATTTACTTAATATTCTTGACTTTATAATTGTCTTTCTTATAGCTAATCTTACCTTTGTATAGGCCATGTGCTTTAGCATATTTGAAAGCTTTATTGAAGTCAGACTTCTTAACCTTGTGAATCTTCTTAAAACTAATATCCAACTTAGTTAAAGTTTCAGCACCCTTTTGATCATAGTTCATCTTATTAAGGGCACTACCAGCCATACCATAGCTACCGGAATTGTTAAGCATCTTGATTTCAAGATTCAAAGTATCAACTAAAATTTGAGTTGAAGAAGTGTTCTTCTTGGCAAAATCTTTATTGATGATTAAAACATTACCATTATCTGCACTCATCTTTTGACGATTGAGAATCTTACCACCATTAGCTTTGGCACTACTCATCAATGGGTCTTCCAAAACAGCCGCATCAATTGAGCCATCTTTTAGACCAGAAACACGGTCCTCTTGATTGTCAACTTGTTTAATCTTGATACTTGAATACTTCATCTTGTTTTTCTTCAAGACACTCAATAAGTATTCTTTGGAAGAATCATGCTTATCAATTGCAATTGTCTTACCCTTTAAGCTCTTAACACTCTTATACTTCTTGTTAGCAACTAAACCGTTATATCCAGGTAAAGTTCCTATTACCTTCCAATTAGCGTTAGCCTTTTTGCTAGTCAATGAAGCATAACTGACTAAGTTAGTAACCGCTACATTGACTGTACCGTCTTTGATAGCATCGTTCAATTGACTATTAGAATCAAAAGTCTTCGTCTCAACAGAAATGTTATGTTGAGTAAACTCGCCGTTAGCATCCGCCATCAAAGCTGGCAAAGAGGCGGTATTTTTCAAAACTCCGATTGTAATCTTATCATCGCCAGCCGCTTTAGCAGTATGTCCCATGAATGGCAACGATCCCAACAATAACAAGACCGTGGCAATAATAATCCCAATTTTCTTTAATCTAAGTGACATAAAAAAACTCCTCCATTTACTTAGTACACTTAATCATCATAATGCATCACGGTAGTTTTTGCCACAATCATAGAAATTCTTATCTTATTTTCTCCATAAAAAAAAGGCTCACAAATGTGAGTCTTTTTAATTATTACCTTCTTAACAAACTAGATCCTAGTATGCTGAGTAAGTAACGTTTGTACCTTGTAGCCATTCACCTGTAGCAACGTGATATACAGTTACACCGTCAGCGTTCTTAGCTGATTTGTCTGTGTACCATGAAGTTAGACCAGCAACGCCACGGTTTGAAATCAATTCACCGTTGTCGTTGTATAGTGGGTAGTAGTAACCTGCAGGGCCGGCTGTTGTAACTTTACCATTCAAAGCTTTAACGTCTGTGTATGCACCAGTTGTTGAACCGTTGCCATCGTTACCATCTGAGAATGTTACATCATTAGCTGAAATCCATTCGTCAGCACCAACACGGTATTGTTTTTCACCAGTCTTAGTGTTTGTACGAACAGCATTTGTTTGCCATGCTGAGTTCTTAGCCAAAGCACGGTTTGAAATAGTTTCGTTGCTACCATTCTTCAATGTGTAGAATGCTGAGTCACTCTTAGTTGTAACTACACCCTTAACATCTTCTGTTGTCCAGTTAGCAGCTTCTGCTGAACCAACTTTGATTGCACGGATAACAGTAAGTGTATTGTTTGTGTTAGCATAGTATGCAGCTGATATAGCTGAACCATTGATTGTAATTGAATTAACTGCATTGGTCATCAATTTACCAAATGATGAAGCTGTTGGTGTTGTAACACGTAAACGTTGGTAATAAGTTGCTCCACCCTTGTCAAATGTCGGACCGGCAAATTTATCTGATGATTGTGTTGATGCAACAGCAGCAGCATTATAGCTTGTGTAAAGTGTTTCATCAGGTGTAACTGTCAAATCTTTAACAGCATTACCTGCTTGATCCGTGACTTTCAAATCTGAACTTGTTGAAAGTTGTGTGTTATAAATGCTTGAACCAAAGTCAACATTGTAAGGTGTTGTATATGAAACATTAGCACTAGTTAATTCTGTTGTTGTAGAACCCTTCTTGCTGTATTTAACAGTAATAGGATCAGCTTTAACTGTATTACCATTTGAATCTACATATGATAATTGAACAGTAAATGTATAACCTGCATCAGCCTTCTGTAAAGCTATCAAGTCAGCAGCAGTATTAGCATTTGAAACTTTAACAGTTACCTTAGCATCTGCCAAACGAGTTTGAGTTGCTGCAGATGGAGTAGCATTTACTTCTGCCAAGCCTATCTTGGCAAAGTCTTTATAGTTCATTGTAGCTGAACCATCTTTATAAATTCCAGCAAGTTCATCAGCAACATGTGGAAGTGTATCAAGAGTTTGACTTGTAAATGTTTTGTTAAATTCTGCAACAGCTACTGAATAATCAGCGTCTGTTGGTGTGTCTGTTGATGCAACTGGTGTGTCTGTTGATGCAGCTTTTACAGTAGTAACGTTTGAAACTACAGGAGCAGTAACTGGAGCAACAGCTAGAAGTGTAGCAGCAGCGATTCCTGCATATTTAATAGATTTTTTCAATGTTAATCCTCCCCTGGACTACAAGAATTTATTATTTAATTGTCGTGGGGCTACCCCACTGACAATCATTATATGAAACTCTGGCTTATGAATCAACTCTAAATCAAAAAGTCATCGTTTTTGTAACATTTCTGTATTAAATATCACAAGTTTGTAATATTCAAAATGATTATTACTACGAAATGGTGTTATTTTTACTCAAAAACAATTAAATAAATACCAAACTGTAATACTCGTTACGCTCACGTTTCATTTTCAATTATTGTCAAAACAAAAGAGCCTATCCTTATTCTAGTCTAAATAAGTCATAGGCTCAAGGTTTATCTTCGGAAAAGATTAATTCATTTACTTAGAATTTGCACTATTTTCAAAAACTTTGGTTTCATTGCGTTCAATATAGCTGGCACCAAGTAATTCTTTGTAAAGTTGGATACTATTTTGTTCAAAGAGTCTACTGGCACTAATCTTATCCATCCCGGCTTTAACTTGTTCGGGTGTTAGATCGTCTTTAACATAGTTCAAAACTAGGTTCTTCTTGTGATCTGCAGCGGTCTTAAATCTCAATTGTAATTTTTTCATTAGTTATTCTCCCCTATTTTGCACTTTGTTGTGTATACTTAACGATTTCTGAACCTAAATATGTATCTCCGTCTGATAATAAAACTAAGCCTTGGGCAAAGGTTTCAATCTGATCAGTGGTTGGTTCTTCAACGATATTATTGAAACGAAATACTCGGATGCCCTTTGGATACTTGTCATTTCCCATTGTGATATTGATAGCAGTTTTCTTCCAGCTCATTTGTCTGACCTTTTCATTATTATTTGTAAGAACTAACGGCCGTTAAGTAACTTACATATATAGTAACGATTGAAGACGTCCAAAACGGAAATAGATTTTTCAATTTCTGAGAACATGTTATAATCTGGGCAGTACTTAATGGAGGGAATTATCTGATGAAAAAAGCACTATTAGTTGTAACAACAGGATTAGCACTGATTTTAGCCGGTTGTGGCAATAATTCAACAGCTAGTCAAAGTAGCAGTTCCAACAATAGCGATACTTATAAGACGGAAATGACAAAGGGTACTGACGCTGTCAATAAAGAAAAATATGCGACAGCAGCCGATCATTTCGAATCCGCTGTAAAAGCTAAAAAGACTGACAAAGCTTCGGCTTATGAAAAACAAGCTAACAATCTCGTTTCAGCCAAGAAATCGATGAACAAATTAAAGTTCTCCGCTGCTATGAAATCTTTGAAATCAGCTAAGAACCAAGCCAACGGCAATAAGAAGATGACTGCAAAAGCCAAATCAATGTTGACGCAATTTGAAAAGATCCAAAAGAATCGTAATAACTTCAAATTGGATATCAAGAATGCTAAGGCAATGATCAAGTCAAATTCTAATGACCAAGCTCGTTCGCTACTAGAACAAGTTACTAACTTCCAAGGTATCAAAGGCAAGTACTATGCTGACTTATACAAGCAAGCTAATGATCTCTTGAAGACTTTGCCTGCTAAATCGATCAATGCTTCAAATGACACTACTTCAAATAGTAATAATGATAACAATTCAAGTAGTTCAAGTTCTTCTAGCGATGATCAAAGCAACAATCCAGCTGCCAAAGGTGACTTCGATGTCGAATCACGTACTGGTCAAGGTAAAGAAATCACTGATGCTGATATTGCTAAGGCACGTCAACAATTGACTGACCAAGGTGTTAAGACTGTTGGTGCTTGGAGTGACAATGATATCATCCGTGCAATCAAGAATGCCCGTGCTGATGGTCGTGACACGATTAAACCTTCAGACGCTCAGATCCGTGATAGTAATCAATAGTTAACTTTCTAACAAAATAAGGAGAAATTCTATCAGTCAAGCTGACAGAGTTTCTCCTTATTTGCTTTTTAATTGATAACCTCTTGATTCTTCATAACTATCAAGCCCCTACTTTAATATCAGCCAATGTATCTCTCACATTGCTACGCCAACCGCATTGTACTGGTGCTTGTTCCTATTTAGAATATTTTTATTCTAATCACCCCTCATCAAGTTATAATATTTAAGTTGATTTATTTTTTAATAGGAGTTAATAATGTCTCAAGAAAATATCAAAAAACATACGAACCGCATCATTTGGATCATCTGTATCGCAATCGTATTAGGAATCTTTGCTGTTCCTCAAATATATCGCAATTATCATTCAGCACCATATTGCAACAACTCTGGCAGTCAAATCACGCTTGAAGACTCACAGACGCACAAGTTGAATTCCTATCAAAAAGCTCAATTCATCAAGTTGGCAAAGACCGCTATCGACCAAAAAGATGGTCCTTTTGATTGGCAAAATTATCAGACTGTCTCTTTAAAAGTCTATAAAGTGAAGCAACGTTCTGAATACGGCCTGATCTACAAAGTCAAACCGACGATTCGTTCCAAACAGCACACGATCACTAATTCAATTATCGTCAAATTGTCCAATCGAAATTTAAAAAGTTATAAAAAATTCTCGATCAAAAGCTATTCGTCAGACTTCTCCAACTTTCTCAATTAACAGAAAAATCGCCTAAAAGACATTCTTTTTTCATATTTCTCCAATTAAGCTTAAATAGGTAAAAGGTATTTTTAAAGAAATGATAATTTTTCCTTTAACTGTTCCTTAAACCCATTGCGGAATTGCTCATTGCATTATAGGTTTACTATGAACCGCAAAATAAGACGAGGAGGTATATTGATGAAAAAGAATAAAGCATTAATCGGCTCGGCTTTAGCATTATTAATTGCTCCAACCGTACTGTCTAATTTGTCACCTCAAACCGTAAGTGCGGCAGATACAACAGGAATCGGTTTAGTCGGTACTGTGACTGGCAATGGTGTTTTGGTAGATGATCAAGGTCAAACGATCACCAGCTTTACGCTTCCAGCAAATAGTTCTTGGAAACTTGGAAGTACCAAACAGCTTAACGGTATAACTTATTACCAAGTTGCCACAAACGAATGGATTGCTGCTAATAATTTAAATATTAGTAATCAAGCATCAACAACACAAACGCAAACCAATCAAGCAACCACTCCAGTTACTAATTCGAGTCAAAGTGGAGTTATCAAATGGTCAACAGCCGTCGTCAACAGTCAAGGCCAAGCAATCAGCGGAATCATTTTGCCCGCCGGTTCAACTTGGAACTTAGGTTCAACTGTTACGATCAATGGATTAAGTTATGTTCAAATTGCGACTGATGAGTACGTGGCTGCAAGCAATTTAAGTATCGAAAATACTCAAACTCAAGCTTCAACCCAGCAAACACAAACCCAAGCTGAACAAACTCAACCAGTCGTAGGAACAGTCGTGAATGGACCAGCTGACGTGTATGATACTTCAATGGATTCATTTTCCGGACGTCAATTGCAAGAAGGGTCTCAATGGAAAGTTAACCAAGTGGCTCAGAACAAATACGGTTATACTTTTTATCAAGTTTCTACGAATGAGTGGGCACCAAGCTCAAACATGCAATTGAATCAATCTAATAAACAAACGAATGCTACAAGCGAGCCAGAATTTGCTACATCAGTTACACAATAATTAGGTTGGAAGAGCAAGCTTCACACTTTCTTCATATATTGCTTCTATTATAGATAATGGTAAATGAAGTTGTTATATTTACTAAATGTATGAAGAATATACATAATAAACAAACTAATTTGATCTTCCTCCCTGATATAGTAGGCCTCCTGTTCTTTAGGAGGTTTTTTTTGTGCTGTTGTGGTGTGGGTTCACTGCCGTCATCCGCTCCAGTTCTAGGGGATATGGAACGTGGTGGGCCGACTTGGAGCCCCTCAGCAAGCTGACGGTCTTCAAGCTCGACCTTTTACTAAATTGGCAAAGATCGCCAATTAAGTAAAATTTCATCACTGATATCCCCCAGAACTTCCGCTCCTGACTAGGGCTAATGCATATTTTATTTGTTTGTGATATTTATAGGAATCCTACATTCTTGATTATGCTTGGTTGGAGTGGAAGCTGGAAAACCTTAGTGCTTAAAGGCAAAAGATAAAGGACAAGACAAAAAATGTATTGAACTGACATATTCATATCAATTCAATACATTTTTTTAATTTCTATTAAAAGTATCAGTTCTACTTGTTTTTAAGCCTTTAAATCTTTAAGACCTTAAGCATTTAAGTTCTTGACCTTTATATTTTGCCTTTGAACTTTCTTTAGCTCTTGAACTTGTTCACTTGAGGAATATCCAAAAATGTTTTAACATTCTAGGCTGTAGTGAGAGCTCTGAGGGGTCTCAGCCATGAAATTGTTCTTAGTGGGCGAAGCACACTTAGAACAAGGCTCGACTTTGAAACAATTGCGAACTTCAATTTGTTCAAAGCGATGTCCATGGCGTTCCAGACCCCTCAGAGCCTAACGGAAGCCGGCAGTGAACCATCCCCCAAACCATTTAAAATCAAAAATTATTCCATTTTTTAATAAAAAAGCGCATAAAAAAACCCCTTAGACATCGCATCTCGAAGTCTAAAGGAAAATTAAAGATTTATTTTTTAAGGTTTTTTTCAACAAAATCACGTACTTCGTCATCTTTCATATCAAGGAATGGCTTTTCTGCTTCTTCTGTTTTAACTGTGTCGTGATTGTTGTTCTCCATGAAATAATCCCAGATTGCGTCACGGACAACTGTCTTATCATCGCTCCAGTCGAAAGCCTCGCTCATCTTTAGGTTCAATACTTCTGGTTCTTTTGCAATGGCTGCATCAGCCATCTTTGATGGATCTACTTCTGCCATAATTCAACAACCTCCTTTGTTACAGGTTCCATTATAGTTCTAATCTGAAAAAGTGGCACAATAAAAGTCTATAATTTTTTACAATTTTTTTGCTTGGCATTCTATTTTCACTCTTGATAGTTGGTATCACTGATATTTTAAAATAAATTATACCTTTTATACAAATTGTACAATGAATTTAATTATATTTTGAGTTTTATTGATTTTCAATTCATGTTATAATTATCCTGCATCAAGGATGGTGCATATTTAAAATTAGGTTAGCAGACGTCGAGAGATCGACTTGTTTCAAAACTGTTTTTCTCGTTTTCCTTTCGGTTAGTTTTCTCCTTACAGTTGGCTAACAGGACAATAGAAGAAAAGCATAAGAGCTCATCACATATTTGTGGTGATCTCTTTTTTATTGCTGCTTATTTCTCTTACCTAAGGTTGAATGATGCATGCCATAAGTGAAGTAAATTACTAAGCCAATGGCAAACCAAACTCCTGCATAAATTTTGGCTTGAATATCTAGGCCCCAGAAAATTACTAGTGAACCAATAAAACCTAGAGCTGGTAAAACGGGATAAAACGGCACTTTGAAATCAGGCATGGCGATATCTTTACCTTCACGCTTTCTCAAAGGATAGATTCCTAGGGAAACAAACATAAAGGCAATCAAAGTCCCTGCTGAAATCAATTGGGCCAAAAAGGCGAATGGGCAAAAGGCACCGATGAGGATACCGACGACTGAAAGTACTAATAAAGCATAATTAGGCAAATTCTTCTGGTTCAATTTTCCAAGCCAACTTGGCAACATGCCATCTCGTCCAAATGAATAAACTAATCTGGAACCTGCTAGCATCATCCCAATTAGAGCGGTAAACATTCCCACTACCGCAATCGCTTGAATCACACTGGCAACGATTGGATGTCCTGCTTGACGCAAAGCCCAACCAACGGGTTCAGCGTTGTTAGCATAATCAGAATATTTGAACATTCCAACCAAAACTAAGGCCACCGCAATAAACAAAGCTGCTGCAATCAAAAGTGATCCTAAAATACCTCGAGGCATAGTCTTACCGGGATTTTTAGCTTCAGCTGAATTAGCAGCGATCGAATCAAATCCAATATATGATAGGAAGATCATTGAGACCCCAGCATAAATTCCTTGCCAGCCACCAAAAGCCGTTCCGTCACTATTGAGACGATATTTAGGAATGAAAGGGACATAGTTTTCTGCGTGGATTGCAGTCAAGCCAACCACGATAAATGTCAAAATAGCTAAAACTTTTAAAATTACCAAAAGGTTTTCGACTTTAGCAGCCCCGCTTGCACCATTAGAAATCAGCCAAGCGACTGCGGCAATCACGACTACCGCCACTAAATCGACGATCCCACCATTATTGCCAAAGGTATTAGCGATTGCATTCGGGAATTTAACTCCGAGTGGTGCTAATAATCCTCTGAAATTAGCCGATAACCCTGAACCGACGAAGGCCAAAGCGATAAAGTATTCCGCTAACAGCGCCCAACCTGCGATCCAGCCAAAAAATTCTCCAAACATTACGTTGATCCAAGAATACGCTGAACCAGCAAACGGCATTGCAGCCGCCATTTCAGCATAAGCAAAAGCCACCAATCCGGCCACGATCGCTGCGGCGATGAACGAAAAGATGACCGACGGTCCAGTATGTTGAGCCGCTACCACTCCTGGCAGTGTAAAAATCGAAGTTGAAACAATCGTCCCCACTCCTAAGGCTAGGAAATCTTTAACCGTCAAAACTCGTACTAAATGTGAATCTTTATCTTCATATATACTCGGATCTTCCTTTAAGGTTAACCGTTTAAAAAATTTGCTCATAAGAAACTCTCCCTTTTACCAGCCTATCTGGGCGTTATTTGGCATGACAACTTGATTATTTTCGACTGCAGCGAAGGCATCATCTAAGACATCTAATGCTGTATCGAGTTCTTCACGCGTAATGACTAACGGCGGTTGAAAGCGGAGAATATTCCCCTTCAAGGTAATCATAACTACTCCGTGTAAAAAGGCATAGTAGATCACTTTATTAGCAAAGTCGGAATCGGGTTCTTTTGACAAACGATCCTTTACTAACTCGATTCCGCCATCAAGACCGTACATCCGGACATCACCAATCTCTGGATAATGTTTTTGCATTTCTTGAAATCTTTTTTCAACATAAGCGCCATCGATCTTTGATTTAGCTAAGAGGTCTTCTTCTTCCAAGACATCTAAAGTTGCTAGTGAAGCGGCACAACATACGGGATTGCCCGCAGTGGTAAAAGTATGAGCTGGGGAGGCCAGGCTCTCCATGATTTCTTTTTTCCCGATCGTAGCTGAAAGCGGCATACCTGAAGCTAATGACTTACCAACCGACATTAAGTCTGGTTCGATTCCAGGAAATTGTTGGTAGCTCCACATCTTGCCGGTACGTCCCATTCCCTGATTGATCTCATCGACTGCAAAGACAATCCCGTTTTGATGACAGAAGTCATAGACCATCTGCATGTATTCTTGAGGAGCTTTTCGAATACCACCATCGCCTTGAATTGGTTCAATCAGCACACAAGCAACTTCATCAGCAGGTAAAAAACTTTCGAACGGTTCCATAAACTCTTTAAAATAACGAACTGCCACATCATGTTCTGTTTCATCAGGAGATCGTCGATACATATCTGGATACGGTACATGAACGACTCCTGGTAGAAGTGGACCCATCTTGCGAGTCATATTCAAGCTGACACCAGACAAACTCATTGAGCCATAGGTTGAACCATGATAAGAATCCATATACGAAACAATATATTGTCGTCCCGTGTATGCCCTAGCAAACTTAATAATTGCGTCATTAGCTTCTGACCCTGAATTGGAGAAAGCTACTTGCTTTTCTGCTCCTGAAACGGACTCTACTAATCTTTGAGCCAATTGCTGTTCAGTACGGTGATGAAAATAGGCCGGTGTATAGTGAATCAATTTTTCAGTCTGATCTTGGATTGCTTTGACCACTTTTTCATTCGTATGACCGACGTTAATGGCAGAAGCACTAGCCAACAAGTCAATATACTCGTTTCCGTCAGCATCGATTAAAGTCGCATCATGTGCTGAGTCGATAACTAAATCGTAATAATTGATTCGAGCTGCTTTGGCGTAATACTTATTTTCGTTTTGAATCAAACGCCGATCCACCTCGTGATCATGATCTACCTTTTGCATCGTCATAATGACACCTCCTAATTTTTTATCGTTAAAGTAGTGTCATTCTAATATTTTTTTAATTTAATTGCAAGGATCTAATTATTTTAATAATTCCTAATATCACTATTATAATTGGAATTCACTAAATATTTAATTATCAAGTCCTTAATCAATTATTAGATTGATTTTAATTATCGCTTTTGTATCAAACTTTAATAGTTATTGAAAAAAATAAATGGCAAAAATTATATATTAAAATTCCCCAACTACCTTTTTTGATGAATTTTTAACCTAAAAAAGTCATTTAGAATTCGTATTAATACTATTTGTGACAATCGATATTCGCTATAAAAATTCCTTTTTTTATTTTATTCGGTGATTTGTGACTTTTTATGACATTTTTTTAATATAAAAATATACTTAGAACTACTTTATCCATAAGCTTTTTGCATATTAATTAATTTTTCTTTACAAGCATTGAGATTCCTCTTATAAATAAAATTCTATAATATAAACCGTTGCTTTATATAAGAAATGTTAATAATAATTATTAAAGGGGGATTTTTTATGCGTTTTCAACAGCTTAAAAGTAATCCAAATAGTATCATGAGAAAGAAATTAGTCAAATCTAAAAAGAATTGGATTGTCGTTAGCAGTTTAGCTTTCGCTGGAGGGATATTCTTACTTGGAGGACCAAGTTATGTAGCTAAGGCCGCTACTACTACTGATGTAGCAACCGTCCAAACAGCCACAGATAATAAAGACCAGGCCTCCAGTAGTTCTGAGGGTATTAAAGCTTCTTCAGAAACTACTAAACAAACAACAACTGTTTCTAATAAAACTGATACAACTACTAGTCAGACAGCAACTGTTTCTAATAAGACCGATACAACTAATAGTCAAACAGTTACAGCTGATCCAGCCACTGAATCAGTAACTCCTGATTCGACAAAGCAAGATACTGCCACAGCCTCCACTTCAGATTCAACAAGTACTCAGGCTCCTAAAACAACTAGTCCTGACCCAGCCGCTAAAACAATAACACCTTTAGCAGCTAAATCAGCTATTCAACCTGTTGCTGAAGCTTCTACTGCTACCGACACTCAATATGCTTCTGGACAAACCGATGCTGGTTTAGTTTGGAATATTTCTAAGTCGACTGACGCAACCAAGGATGGCACTTTAAATATTGGCCAAGGTGTCTTTGATGAAAGTAAAGATAGCGCTGACTCTACAACATCTTCAGCACCGTGGTCACAAAATTCTAACGATATCAAACATATTAGTATCAACTTAACTGTTGTTGCTGCTGGGAATATGAGTCACTACTTCTCAAATTTACCTAACTTACAAGATGTTTCAGGTTTAGATAATATTGATTTCAAAAGTACCACTGACATGTCGGGACTATTTGAAAATGATCCAAGTTTGAAGTCAATCGATCTTTCAACCTTGAAAAACACTTCAAATGTCACAACTATGCAGGATATGTTCAAAAATGATACTAGTTTAACCTCCATCGATTTTTCACAACTAATAACTTCATCAGTTACCTCAATGAAGAGTGTCTTTCAAGGTGATACTTCATTAACAAGTGCTGACTTTAACTCTCACAAGGAAATGACAAAGGTTGATAACTATGAGGATATGTTCAACGGCGATATGAAGCTTTCAACTGTTAATACCACCGGCTGGCAAATGAGTAGTTCATATCACTTTGCACGAATGTTTAAAAACTGTATTGCTCTTCAGTCATTGGATCTTGGCTCATGGTTGATTCCATATGGTGCCGATACAGCAAAAGTCGACACTGGTGACTCAACTAAAGGCGATGGTATGTTTGATGGTACCAACTTATCATCTATTAGGCTTAGCCATTCTACCGGATTCAGTGCCTACACTTATTTACCATCCAGCACAGCCAATTCTTGGATCTCAGGTTCGACTAAGTTTGCTGCTAATGCACCTGGTTTAGGAACAACATATAGTTCTACTAACTCAAGTTCAAACCCTGGTAGCGGTGCACCTGCTATGACCTACACACCGAATACTGCTAGCGATCCTATTTCAGATAAAGAAATTACTGTTACAATAACAATTCCTAATAATTTGGGTAAAGATTTGACCGCTTCCGTAACAGGTAAAGTAGGTAGTACACAAACTGTAAACGTTCCTACAGTTGACGGATATACGGCTTCACAGTCTTTTGTTAGCGTAGTTATTGCTCCAACAGGAATGACTACTGACACCATTACTTACACTTTAAACAACATGTCTTGGAATTACACTGTTACTCTAAATGATGGAACTACTCAAAAGGTTACTGGTTCAAATAACTCAGAAGGTACTCCTTCTAAAGTTGGTGACAAAGTTACCGTCACTGCTCCAGCAGTTAAAGGCTACGACACTCCTTCTGCTTCTGGTACTGTTCAATCTGATGGTTCTGTAAAACTTGATTCTGGTCAAAGTCTTAACTATGTTGGTAATCCTGTTGATAATCTTTCATCAAAAGTTTCATCTAACTTAGGTGACCAAACCGTAAATAATATCTCTGGTAAAGTTGGCGACAAAATAACAGTTGATACACCAACCGTTGATGGTTACACACCTGATAAGAAGCAGATCACTTTCACTATCACTCCTGACGGAACTGCTACAACTACTGACACCATTACTTACACAGGGATCAAGCAAGATTGGAATTACCCTATTACTCTACCTGATGGAACTACTCAAAAAGTTACTGGTACGACTAACAACGAAGGTACTCCTTCTAAAGTCGGTGACAAAGTTACCATCACTGCTCCAGCAGTCAATGGTTATAAAACACCTTCTTTCACTGGTACTGTTCAGACTGATGGTTCTGTAAAACTTGATCCTAATCAAAATACTAACTATGTTGGTAATCCGGGTGATAATGGTACTGCCACTATCAAAACTCCTGTTGGTGACAAAACTGTTGATGGCATCAAAGGTAATGTCGGCGACACTGTTAACGTCACACTTCCTGATGTAGATGGCTATAATCACCCTACTACTGCTCCTGGTGTTATCGGTCCTGATGGTAAAGTTACTGTTGATCCTAAGGATGCTACTTGTACTGGTAATACTGTTAAAAACGAAACTGCTACAATCCCAGTAACTAAAGATGGTCAAGCCTCAACTTTACCTGTCACTGGAATCAATGGTACAGTTGGTCAAACTATTACCATTGATGTTCCAAATGTCCCAGGTTACACTTCAAATAAGAAGACCATTCAAGCTGTAATTAACTCTGATCACTCAATCAGTACAACTGACAAGATTGTCTTAACTAGAATTCCTAGTGGAACTGGTTCTGGAACTACAACAGATCCTAATGTTGCTGGTTCAAATCCTGACAAAGCCAATGGCAGTGCGGTTGCAATCCAAATGGATGTGGCAACTTATAAAGATCAACCAGAAGTTCAAGTTTACACATTCAGTAGTGGCAATAAAGCTTCTGAATACTCACGTAAGCCTGGTAAAGATACTGCCTGGTACGTTGATCAAAAAGTTTCAATTGACGGAATTCTCTACTATCGTGTTGCTACAAACGAATATGTCAAAGCTAGTGACGTTTATCCTTATGAGGATGCTAACTTGACGATTGAAACTCGCGACCGTACAAGCAAGACTCTTTATAGTGCTGAAGGTAATGTGGTCATAAACCGTTCTCTCAGTGCTATCAGCGATTGGTTCACTGACCGTACGATCACTATCAATGGTGAAAAGTATTACCGTGTTGCCTCGAATGAGTTTGTTAAAGCTAGTGACGTTAACCCTTATCAAGCTATCCACTCTTATGTAAGAGTTAATGGCAGCACTGGTTCCACACAACTTTACGATACTCAAGGTAACGCTGTAACTAATCGGAAAGTCATTGCTCAAAGCACTTGGTATACTGACCAACTAGTCAATATCAATGGTACTTTGTACTATCGCATCGCTACTGATGAATTCATCAAAGCTGACGATGTAACAGTTTACTAAAATGTTCAATCGTTAAAATAATAGTTCCAAAATAAAGAAGCTATCGCAATTGCGACAGCTTCTTTGTTTTTCTATAAGAATGAACGTAAGATTTCTTTGACTGGTGGTAACTCTGGCAAAGCTTTCTTATCGGCCACATAGCCCAGTCCAAATTTAGTGTAGCCTTCTGCTTCGTCTCGCATGATTTTACCAGGTAGGGGTGCCTCATCGGTCACTGCAACATCCAACAGTACTGGTTTAGTTGGGTTACGGTATTTCTCGATTGCAGCTTTGAATTCTTCATCAGTAGTAATTCTTTCACCGATACCACCACAAGCCTGGGCTACTTTAGCGAAATCGATCTCTGGTAAACTGATTCCATAATTTTGTTGACCAGCTGATTGTTGCTCGTATTCAATAAAGGCCAGCAATTTATTGTTTAAGACGATATACAGCATTGGTAAGTCATACCGAACTGCCGTAGCAAAATCTTGCATGACCATAGCAGTTGCTCCATCCCCTGCGATTGCATAAACAGGACGTTGTGGGAAATCGTCTTTAGCAGCAATCGCTCCTGGCAATGCACAGCCCATCGTACCTAACCAAGCAGAGATGGTATAATCCTGACTTGATTTAGCGTTCAAGAAGCGGGCTCCAAAAGCAGTGGAAGTCCCGACATCAATCGACCAAATAGTATCACTAGGCGCACTTTTTGAGATATTATGAAACATCAGCGAAGGTAAAACACCGGTGTGTTTCTTTGAATAGACATCATGCATCCAACTATGCCATTGTCCAATCTTTGAAACGGCTTCGTCTAAATAAGGACGTTGAGCGACTGGTTCACCACTTGCATTCAGTTTAGCCAGAACTTCTTTGGCATCCCCTTGAATGGCGACATTGACATGACGGCGCTTGCCCAAACGTTCGGCCTTGAGGTCAATTTGAACAGCATCGACTTTCTTATTCAAATAATCGGTATAAGGGTAGTCAGTTCCGACCATGATGACGAGATCGGCTTTTTGCATCATTTCAAAGGCTGGCTTAGTCCCTAATTTACCCAACTGGCCTAAATTATAAGGATGGTCGTCATCAACTAGGCCTTTAGCAGGCATGGTTAAAATAATCGGCAGCTTATACTTTTCAATGAATTCTTTCATTTCTTTTTTGGCATGCTTGATTCCAACTCCAGCTAAAACAATTGGGTTGGCATGAATCTGCAAAAGTTCCATAACTTTTTTTATTTGATCATCATCGATGTGGTAGTTTTCTGGTTGAAAGTTATCAACGTTAGGCGTGAAATCATTTTTGATCATGTGAGCTGGTATATCGTCAGGGATCGTCAAAACTGCGACACCTTTTTTAGAAATGGCCGTCCGGATCGCTTCATCAACTACTCGAGGCAAAGACTGAGGGTCCATGATGATTTTATTGTAGACGGCAACATCATCGAACAAGACATGTGTATCGACTTCTTGGAAGAAATCGGTATTGAGCAGCTTAGATTGAACCTGTCCTAAAATTGCAAGCACTGGGACATGATCCATCTTGGCGTCGTAAAGTCCGTTCAACAAATGAATTGCTCCTGGTCCACCGATCGACAGGCAAACTCCTAATTTACCAGTCAATTTAGCGTGGGCACTAGCTGCTAAAGCCGCCACTTCTTCATGTAATACGTGAGTGAACTTGATCTTGTCTTGAGCTCGATATAAAGCATCAACTGTGGTATCGACCGAGTCACCGGGTAAACCATAGATATTGTCTACACCCCATTTTGATAAAACATCAACCATCTTATCTGATGCACGAATAGCCATAATATCTCCTCCTAAGTTTCGTATCTACATATAACCTACCACATTAGTTTCACAATTAAAGAATTTTGCTTAGGGCCATTATTATTGCCCGCTTATAACTTGACAACTGAGTTTGTGAAATAAATTCTTGCAACTGATTCTCTTTTTAAGCTTTTCTGGTATCATATAATCATAAGTAGCTTAGGGGGAAATTTATAATGGTTAGGCAGTTCCAACTTTATCGCTGGTTAAGATTCCTTTTTTTGCTGATAGCCGGGATTTTGATCGTAGTTCAACCCATCAAAAGTTTCAATATGATCGTTTACTTGGTTTCCAGTTATATCGCAATTTATGGCATTCTCTCGATCTTCGATGGCTTTAATATTCGCAAAACCACTGGCGAAAATAACATTGCAATCGGCCTAGGCGTTGGGGCATTGTTCTTGGCGATAGTTGTCTTATTCGTTGCCAGATTCTTGATACCTTTGGTGCCGCCAGTCTTAGGAATCATCCTTTTAGTCAATGGCATCAACCAATTTCGTGATTCTCATGAGATGACAAAAAGGGTCCCAGTGACAACATACCTCGACTATTTTTACTCAGCATTATTAATACTGGCCGGTATCGTGTTCATCTTGAACCCTTCTAAAACTATTATTTTCATATATCAACTTTTCGGTTTAAGCTTGATTCTGCTAGCTTTTTTCGAAATAATAAATTCCAGAATCTATCGCCATTAGATCTGGATTTTTTTTAACGTTACTGTACTCAATGAATTAGTAATTGCAGAATCTGAAAAGTGAGTTACAGCTTGCCAAGTTTGGACGTTATCACCGTTACGGATCGAGATTGCTTCGACAACTAACCGTCCTGCTTTTAAGGCATTGAGATTATGGATCGACACGGTCAATACTTTGGCTGCGCTTGTTGGGTCCATATTTAGATTGGCGCCAATGCTTGCGGCAGTCTCCGACAAGAGGGCTTTGATATCATTTTGATCTTGCTTTTTTGCCAGCTGTTCTGCAGTCAAATCCATTTCTAAAACAACTTTGTGCTTGCCTTTTTCTACTACTTCAATTCCTAAATCATCTAGTAAACTCATTTCATACCTCAATTTTTTTCAATAATTAGTTATTTTTATCCAAATAAATGTTTTACAATCTAGTTATAGTACTTTAATCGTATCAGACTTTAACGTCTAGGGAGGTCATATTTTGGAAAACTGGTTAGTCAAACGTGCAAAACTCGATCCTGACAAAACCGCCCTATTCTTAGAACATGCCGACTTCACTTTTGGCGAATTAAACTCAACGGTGCAAACTTTTGCTAGTAAGCTCCACACTCACGGTATCAGAAAAAATGATTCGATCGCACTCTTTACCGATAATTGTTTCAACGGTTACGTTGCCATTTTAGCACTCCAACAGTTAGGGGCTGCAACCATCTTTCTTGACACTCAACTTTCAACTGAAACTTTAAGGTATCAGCTCAACGATTCCCAACCCAAATTAGTCCTTGTCAGCGACTCGGCGGATTATCAACGATTGAATCAAATCGATGCTCAAAAAGTCTTAATGTCCGATATTCTCAGTTTAGAGCCTGACCATGCTTACCAACCAATAGCGGAATTCGACAATGAACAAATAGCCTCAATCGTCTATACTCCTAGTGCTGACCACAATGATACTGGCGTTATGTTGACCTACGGCAATTATTTTTATTCGGCTATGGGAACAGCGTTAAACCTTGGTATCAATAAGCAAGATGTCTGGGTCTTAACGCTGCCCCTCTTCAACGTTCCGGGACTGTCGATCATCATGCGTTCGTTGATCTATGGTATCGGCGTCTATTTGATTAGAGGTTTCAATATCTCACTGATCAATAAAGTCTTGATCAATGAAAGAGCAACAATCATCTCCTTGAGTCCACCGTTGCTGAGAAAATTATTGAATGCTCTACCCAAGGGCAAGCGATACAATAAAAACTTCCGTTGTATTTTCTTAGGCACGGGACGAGTTGATAATTGGACACTATTACGCTGTCACATGTTGGAAGTCCCTGTCTTACAATCTTACGGGATGACCGAGACTACCGCCAATATTTCGGCTTTAAATTTCCGAGATGCGGAGATCAAAGCCGGCTCGTGCGGTCAGCCTTTTTTCACAACTCAAATTCGGATCACCGACATCAATCAAGACAATATCGGCAACATCGAAGTCAAGTCACCAACTGTAGCCGTCGGCTATCTCAACAAACCAGAGCTGTTTAAATCACGTTTTACGGCTGATGGCTTTTTCAAAACTGGCGACGTCGGCTATTTAGATCACGATAACTTCTTATATCATCGAGGACGTCAAGCTGATCTGATCTATTCTGATGACAAGATAATCTATCCTGAAGAAGTTGAAAATGCCTTTCGAGGTGTCAATGGCATCGTCGATATTTGTGTAGTCGGGATTAAAAGAACAGATAGACAAGTTCCCATTGCTTATTTGACTTTGCAAAAAGACGCTTTCCTGACGAGTGCCACCTTGCAAGAATTCGGTCAACATAATTTAGCGAATTATCAAGTCCCGATTGAATTTCGCCAAATACGAAAATTTCCCAAAACTACTACTAGCAAGATCCTTCGCAACCGGTTATTAAATTTAGACTATAAAGTAATTTAACTTGGATACCTAATAGCAACCTGATTCGATTTTGAATTTGGTTGCTATTTTTAGTTGCATTCTTTTAAAAAAGATTGTAAGATAATCAATCGTTAGTTAGCTAACGATATTTTCACAAAGAGGTTTTAATAATGTCTGAAAAATATACAAATCGTCTTTTAAAAATCGCTGCTAATCGGATCACTAAAAAGTTAGATCTCTTTGCTCAAAAGTATGATTTAACTTGGATGCAAATGTCAGTGATCGATTTTTTGAGTCGAAAGAATGACCAAGAGATTTTTCAAAGCGATATCGAAAAAGAATTCTATATTCAGCGTTCTACAGCAACAGTCCTGTTGCAAAGAATGGAAAAACGTGACTTGATCTATCGGCGGCTCTCCACAAGCGATGCACGACAAAAGTCAGTTTTCTTAACCGAAAAATCGCACAAGCTAGAAATTGATATCAACCATTTCATGCAGAATAATCAAGAACTATTAGAGAACAATTTTTCTGCGGCTGAGATCGCCATCTTTGAAAAAATTCTAAATTTCTACGTCCAAGGAGGTAATACCGATGAATAAAACTGAAAAAGTCCCTTTCAATGTCTTATTAGCCGTATTAGCTACTGGTCTGATGTCATTTTGCGGCGTGATCGTTGAAACTTCCATGAACATTTCCTTTCCTACTTTAATGAAACAATTCTCCATCTCTACCTCGACTGTTCAGTGGATGACTACGATTTACCTCTTAGTTGTCGCTATCATCGTTCCCTTATCGTCATTTTTGAAGCGCAATCACTCGACTAAGCGACTCTTCATAATCGCTAATGTGAGTTTTATTGTCGGGGTACTAATTGACGCAATCGCCCCTAGTTTTAGTTTGTTACTCTTGGGCCGAGTCATTCAAGGTCTGGGAACAGGTATTGCTTTACCATTAATGTTCAACATCATCTTAGAGAACGTCCCGGAATCGAAAATCGGTTTGATGATGGGTATCGGAACTCTAATTACAGCTATCGCACCAGCGATTGGACCAACTTTTGGTGGACTGGTCGTTAATTCTTTAGGTTGGCGCTATATCTTCGTGATCCTGTTGCCGATCCTAGTCTTATCTTTTATCTTAGGAATCAAAAATATCCATCAAAAAAGCCAAATCCAAAAATCTCGATTTGACTGGTTGAGTTTGATTTATTTGATTTTGACCTTTACTGGCTTGATCTTCGGCTTCAGCAATTTGAGCCACTTAACAGGCTTAGTGATCGGTTCTTTTATTGTTGGTCTCCTAGGATTGCTCGGTTTCGTTCATCGTTCCAACAAGCTTGCGGAACCAATTATTAATTTGAACGTCTTAAAAGAAACTACTTTTAGCAGCCACGTCTTGAGTTTCTTCCTTTTCCAAATATTGTCATTAGGTTTCGCCTTTATCTTGCCTAACTACATTCAATTAGTCAATCATGACTCAGCTACTATAGCTGGACTAGCAGTGTTTCCTGCCGGTGTGGTTGGTGCCATTTTAGCACCGCTTGGTGGTAAGTTACTGGATGAATTCGGTGCACGTCGGCCTATTATCTGTGGCGTGATCTGTGCTGATATCTCATTGATTCTTTTCACCAGCTTCAGCTTAAAACTATCTAACACTTTGATCATCTGGTTCTACATTCTCTACATGTTTGGTATGGGGATGTCTGTGGGCAATATTATGACTAACGGCCTTAAATATCTTTCCAGCAACCAACAAGCTGATGGCAACGCTCTTTTTAATACCTTACAACAATTTGCTGGAGCTACCGGGACCTCGATTGTTTCTGCCATCATTGCTCAAAGCCAGAATAATCAACATTTGAGTTTGAGTACAGCCACAGCACAAGGAAGTCAACACGCCTTCATTCTATTAACAATTTTAGGCCTGGTTAATTTTGCGATTCTGTTCAAAGTTATTCCAAGTAATACTCAAAAAAGTTAGCGATCTTATCCATTAATCTTGTTTCCACTAAATGACCTGCTTTATAGCCAGTAATAAAGGCTACTTGATCAGCATAGGATTGTTGATGAATCCGGTCGAAAAAGTCTTTTGATTGGCGATAAGGAATACGGTAATCATTCGTTCCATGCCAAAATAAGAGCGGACGATGGTTAATTGTCTCTGGATGTTGATTTAAATCGAAATTATCTATCCAACTAGTAAGCTGCTCCATATCTTCAGGGACGTATATTCCACGACGTTTGGCATCAATGCGGACTAACTTTGCATAGGTGGCCAAGTCGGGAGTCCCCATAATGATCGTGGCGGCAGTAATTTCTGGATGGGCCGTTAATAAGGCTCCAGTAGTCATGCCACCCATTGAATAACCACCGACACCAATTTTTTGATCTTTGATCAGGCCTTTTTTCAAATAGTAGTCTTTAATCAACGAAAATTCGGCCAAATTAGCTTGAATACTATTCCAAAAAGTAAACGAAGGAATCGACGAAATATCATTTAATCGTTGTCCATGATTCATTGCATCCGGTAAAACAACACGAATATTCTTTTTGGCAAGTTTTCTAGCTTGCGTCAAAACTAATTCTTTACTGGAACGCCAACCGTGATAAAAGACTACTAACGCAAGCGGTTTGTGAAATGAGTCCTCGGGGGTTACTTCTAAAATTGGTACATCTTGAATCATTTTTTGCAAAATTTTCGTCATTTTTAACACCTCGAGCATATAATATCATCAGAAAATAAAAAAAATACAAGAATAATTAATATTCCTGCATTATATCCTAAATATATGGCAAAGTTCGATTCTTAATTTTAAATAACAATTCTTCAACATCACGCTTATGACGATGTCCAGTGTCTATATCAAATTTTATTAAGTCACGTCGGAATCTATTTAATTCTTCTTCAAGGTTATTGTCGTATTCCATTTCTTTCAAATGTTTAAATACTAACTCAATTAACGAACCTTCTGTACCCAAATTAAATGATCCCACGGACTCTTCAATGGAACGGATAAAGTTATCCCGCTCAACATTGGAAATTTTAACTTGCTTCAAAATGTAACCACCCTTCTATCCGTGAAACAAAGTGTGCAATATCTTCTCATCGATTGTTTCTAGTATGCACCCTTTTTCTAACAATATGCATTCAACTTTATATAAAATACTTATACGATTTTGAATTTTCCTTCATATTACTGCTTAAATCTCATATCTAAATTATTGCATTTTGCACAATTGATTTCAGCTTATTTCACAAGTTCGCCAAGATAGTGTATCAATTTAGGCCTCATTTCCACTATGTTGCTCTTTTAATCAAAATATCTTTGGTAAAATTGTAGAAATGTTTTAATATTCGACTTATAATTAATTTGGTTATATAGGCGAGATGTATAAACCTGACAATATTTTCATTGTTATCCGAAAAAAGTAGTACTCCTTCTCAACTGCTTAAAGAATAGGGTTTGTGGTAGGCTCTATTCTTAAATTTCTCGCAAAATAAAGGCTTGTGGTAGGCCTTTATTTTTTTTTGAAAAAATTAGCCACTAATCTAAATTACGACTAGTGGCTAAAAATTATTCTGATTCTCTTTTTTTCAAATCCGGATCATCAAGGTCCCTTTCAATATCAACACCATATAACTCATTTACGGCTTCATCTTTTGGTGCTGGATGTACGACAACGATTGCAATTGCACCTTTAGTGCTGACATACCCAACAAAAGTCGTAACTTCTTCTACATAATAAGGTAATCCATCTGAATGAATAATATATTGGCCTGCAACTGGCATACTTTCGATGTAAACTTTGTTCATTCGGATATACTCGTCACCGTCATGAAGCACGATTAAAATTTTATACATGAAATACACCCTTTTCTTATTCTTACTATTGTTCTATCGTAATAGTTATGTAAAATAATTACTAGTTTTTAACAACGCAATGAGGAAGAAAAATGCAAAATAAGCGTCAAATCTATGCAGATCGTATTGTCGTCAAAGTCGGTACTAGCACTTTGATCCGTCAAAATAGCAAAATCAATCTTAAGGTCATTAAAGATTTAGCCAAAGTCTTAAGCACTCTCAAAAAAGATGGTAAAGACGTCGTCTTAGTCTCTTCAGGCGCCATCGGGGTCGGTATGGGAGTCTTAGGCATCGACAAACGCCCCATCAAAATTTCAAAGCAACAAGCAGTCGCTGCGGTCGGTCAAGCTGAATTAATGCAGATCTATAACGAAGCTTTCCATGAATACAATATGTCCGTCGCTCAAATGTTGATCACCCGTGACATCATCGACTATCCCGAAAGCCATACCAACGTGATGAATAGTTTCCAAGAACTCTTATCAATGGATAATGCTATTCCAATCGTTAACGAAAATGATACGGTAACTGTTTCAGAATTGGATCACCACACAAAATTCGGCGACAATGACCAATTATCAGCCATTGTCACCAACTTAGTTGATGCCGACCTTTTGATCATGCTCTCCGATATCGACGGGTTTTACACAGCTAATCCTTTAAAAGTTCCCGATGCCGAGTTAGTTTCCAACATTAATTCGATCAGTCCTGCTATAATTGCAGCTGCTGGTGGTCACGGAACTAAATTTGGAACTGGCGGCATGACGACCAAATTAAAAGCTGCCGAAAGAATCTTGAAGCACAATCAACAGATGGTTTTAACTAACGGAAAAAATCCTGAGGTTATCTTCAACATTCTCTCTGGTGATCCCGTGGGTACCCTGTTTGCAAAGACACGTGAATAATCAACTACTAGGAGGATAATAATGAATTCACAATTTCCAATCGAACGAGCCATTATTAACCTTATTACTAGCTATAAGAACCAAATCAACAAGAATATGAGACCTCTAGGCCTCTATCCTGGCCAAGACCTATTACTCTTAGCCCTCTTAGAACACGGCCAATTATCACAAAATAGTCTTGTTACTATGCTGTGTGTTGATCACTCAACGATTGCCAAATCCGTCCGCCGAATGACCGACAGCGACTTAGTTCAAACTGAGAAATCGACTGCCGATAAACGGGTGACCTTGGTTAGTCTGACCGCACATGGTAAAGACTTAGCCCAACAAGTTAAAGATATTTGGATTGCCTCGGAACAGCGGGCAACCTTAGGTTTGAGTGACGAAGAACAAAAGTCATTTATCGAAGTGATCGACCGAATCACTAAAAATATCAATAATTAGAGCTTTATGTTGACGGCAACATAAATTAGTGATAAATTAAGCATTACGTTGACGGCAACACTTTAATCAACGCTATAAAAAACATAAAATTACTTAGACGTTAAATAGTGGATGCAGCCGTCCACTATTTTTTTGTGTATACTAGATGTAATTAGTAAGCGTTTTAGGAGTGAATAATAATGACAGATCTTGAAAAAATGGGTCAACAAGCCCAAGCTGCAGCCTTTGAACTCGGACAATTAGGAACTAAGCAAAAGAATGCGGCTCTATTAAATATGGCTAATGCCCTAGTGATCAATACTAGTAAAATTATTGAAGCCAATAAAGAAGATATCGCTCAAGCCGAACAAAACGGTTTGAAAAAAGCCATGCTCGATCGACTATTATTGACCCCCGACCGGATCAACGATATGGCCGATGGTTTAAGACAAGTCATGGACCTGCCTGACCCCATTGGCAAAATCGACCGTGGCTGGGAAACAGAAACTGGTTTGAATATTACTCAAGAACGTGTTCCTCTTGGTGTCATCGGGATGATCTACGAAGCTCGACCTAATGTAACCGTCGATGCCGCAGGACTTTGTTTCAAAGCCGGTAACGCCGTTATACTTCGTGGCGGTAAAGAAGCCATCAATTCCAATATAATCCTCTCAGAGACCCTGAGAAAGGCTCTAAAAGATTCTCAGATTAATCCTAACGCCATTCAATTGATCGACGACATCAGTCACGAGACAGCCCAAAAGATGATGGAACTGACTGACTATATCGACGTTTTGATCCCCCGCGGCAGTGGCAAATTCATCAAAATGGTCGTCAATAAAGCTAAAGTCCCAATTATTGAAACCGGAGCCGGCAACTGTCACATTTACGTTGATAAAGACGCCGACTTAGAAAAGGCTCTAAAAATCATTATCAATGCTAAAGTTCAACGCCCTTCAGTCTGCAATGCCGCTGAAAAAGTTGTCTTACATAAGGATATTGCTAATGAATTTTTGCCAAAGCTATACAGTGCCTTGCGAGCTAACAACGTTGAAGTCCGTGGTGGCGCTCTAGCTCAAGCCATCGTACCTGACATTATCCCCGCCACTGAAGAAGATTGGGGCACTGAATACGACGACTACATCATTGCCATCAAGATCGTTGACGGTATCGATGAAGCTATCAAACACATCAATAAGTACAATACTAAACATTCCGAAGCCATCATCACAGAAAACTATTCCGCCAGTCGCCAATTTATGAAACAAATCGATGCTGCCGTAGTTTATACCAACGCTTCCACCCGCTTTACCGACGGACAACAATTCGGATTTGGCGCCGAGATCGGTATCAGTACCCAAAAACTGCATGCCAGAGGCCCTATGGGTGCAAACGAATTAACCACAACAAAGTATTTGGTACAAGGCGATGGTCAAATTAGAGAATAATTACCTCATACGGCCAATTCAAAAAATAACGCCAAAACACTATCAATTACTACTCACCGCTGACCCATCACGAAAAGTAATCAATAGCTACCTCAACCGGTCTCATCAGTTTGAAATGATCCGTAACCAACAACTCATCGGCGTATTATTATTACTTGATACCCGACCAGAGACGGTTGAGGTTATTAATTTGGCTGTAATTGAGGCCATGCAGAATCAAGGCTTTGGTGAAAGATTGATTCAGTTTGCCATTAGTTGGGCCAAGAAACATCACTATAAAACCATTACCATTGGGACTGGCAACACCAGTTTCGCCCAGTTATATCTTTACCAAAAATGCGGTTTCCGAGCTGTCAGTATTGATAGCAATTTCTTTGTTGAGCATTACGATGAACCAATCATTGAAAATAATCTTCATTTACGGGATATGGTCCGTTTGAAACTCACTCTTATTTAATAATGTGGTTCAATGGTTCACTGCCGGCTTCCGTTCGGCTCTGAGGGGTCTGGAACGCCATGGGCATCGCTTTGAACCAATTGAAGTGCACAATTGTTTCAAAGTCGAGCCTTGTTCTAAGTGCGCTTCGCCCACTAAGAACAATTTCATGGCTGAGACCCCTCAGAGCTCTCACTACAGCCTAGAATATTAAAACATGTTTGGATATCCCTCAAGTGAACAGGTTCAAGGGCTAAGGCAAGTTCAAAGACTAAAGATTAAGGTCAAGAACTTAAAACCTTAAAAGATAAAATGAATTAATATCTTTGTTAGAAATTAAAAAATGTATTGAATTGATATAAACATAAGTCAATTCAGTACATTTTTTTGTCTTTCCTTTTATCTTTTTTCCTTAAGCACTAAGGTTTTTCAGCTTCCACTCCTACCAAGCAAAATAAGGAACGTAGGATTCCTATATATATCACTAATAACTCAAATATGCAGTAGCCCTAGTCAGGAGCGGAAGTTCTGGGGAATATCAGTGGTGAAATTTTACTTAATTGGCGTCCTTTGCCAATTTAGTAAAAGGTCGAGCTTGAAGACCGTCAGCTTGCTGAGGGGCTCCAAGTCGGCCCACCACGTTCCATATCCCCCAGAACTGGAGCGGATGACGGCAGTGAACCAACACCACCTCCCCTCAAAAAAGCATAAAAAAAAGACCACATCACCAAAGATATGATCGATTAATTCTTTCTTGTCAAAGCTGCATAGTTCTTGATGAACTTATATATGTGTAAATCTTTAGCAATCAATAACAAATCCCCCACCATGACCGCAATAATAATCACAAAGAGGAACATGACTTGATTTAACGAAGCGGCATCTAATTGAATGCCTTGGAAACGTAAATCCGTTAATAGCGCATAAACAATATAACCCACTAACAAGAACTCCAACAATTCAAAGGGAGCTTGCAGCCGAATTCCAAATCTTTTGTTCAAGTCGCTATCTAAAGTATTTAGTTTTTCATCAGAAAAGAAAGATAATTCTATAATCGTGTTTCTCATGTTTAAAATTATTTCCAAAATTAATAATAATAACCAAAATAAGAAAACAAGCATGAATCCTATAAAACAATCACCAGATGACATTATTTTTCCTTTCATGTATCTGACTCAATTTTAATACATTTAGATAATTTCTCAACAACAATTCAACTTGAAAACGCAGACAAAAAAAATAAGGATCTAATTCAAAATACGAATCAGATACTTATTTATCTTAATACTCAAAATTTTGTTTTTTAATTAAAATCTAGTATCCGGTCGAATAATTGACTTCGTTAATGACAACTTCGCCATTTTCAACATAGGATTTCAGATTACGCTTGAAAATATCAAAGGCTCTTTCCTCATAATGTACACTGTTACCAGCATCATGCGGTGTGATAATAACATTCTTCATATCCCAAAGTGGACTGGTGCTTGGCAATGGCTCTGGTGTGGTTACATCTAGTCCCGCTCCAGCAATTTCACCGTTGTCCAAAGCCGCAATCAAATCATCCATATCAGTGGTTTTTCCACGGCCGATATTGATGTAATAAGCTTTCTTAGACATCTGTGCAAAGATATCTGAATTGAACATCCCAATAGTTTCTTCAGTATCAGGTAATGCATTAACGACAAAGTGAACTTCATTGATCCGTTTCTTTAACTCTGACATTGGAATCATTTCATCAATGAATTCAGCGGGTTGATCGGACCTTCTGACACCAATCGTTTTCATTCCTAAAGCCTTAGCATATTGAGCAATTAAAGTACCAATATGACCAACGCCTACGATCATGACGGTCTTATTGTAAACTTCATCATAACCTTCGTCATGTTTCCATTCATGTGCATCTTGATGACGAGCAGTCAAATTCATTCGACGCATAAACATCAACATATAAGTCAATGTTTGTTCTGCAATATTGATGGCATTAGCTCCAGAACCATTTGTCAAAACAATACCCTTATCATCGAGTTCACGCAGTGGCAAGGCATCTACACCCGCTCTGACAACTTGAATCCAATTTAAGGTATCGCTCTTCAACATAGCGTCTTTTAATGTATTAGACCAATCGTATAGCACTTCAACTCCATCGAGATCTTGTGACGTCACGTTCTTCGGAGAAACAACCTTCAAATCAATTCCGGGAATCGATTCGATCTTCTCGGTTTGCTTTTTGGTTAGATTTACTAAACTAAGAACTTTCATATTCATACCTCGTTTTTTTGTTTCTGATACACTATAACTATATAGCAAAACCTTGCTATTTTTTCTGAAAATGCAAAAAAATATTCGGAATGTATGATACAATATTAACCGTTGCTCATCATTTGATTTATTTTGCCATTTATGTTAGTGAGAATTGCCCCTTATTGGTGGAGCAATTTTTTTATGTGAATTTTAGAGTCATTTCACTCTTTAAAGACAAATTATTACGAATTTATACTGATTAACCCATTTTTGAGTGAAATTTAATATTCGTGTTTTGCTGATAGCGAGAAAAAATCATGATGAGCCAAATTAAATAAATTTAGGGGTAGTATTAACTATGCATTATACATTGTTAGCACGTTGTATCGCTGAATTTATCGGAACAGCCGTTATGGTTGCCCTCGGTAATGGTTCAGTCGCCAACGTTGAATTAAAAGGTACAAAAGGCTTCCACGGTGGGTGGATTCTGATCGGTTTTGGTTACGGTATCGGTGTTATGGTACCGGCCATGATGTTCGGACCAATCTCTGGTGGACAAATCAATCCAGCCATGACCTTGGCTTTAGCCTTTAATGGTCAATTTCCTTGGGCAGAAGTTGGCCCATACATCATTGCTCAATTCTTAGGAGCAATCGTTGGTCAACTGTTGATTGTTGCTGCCTACAAACCTTATTATAACAAAACAGAAAACGTTGAAAGTATTTTAGGTACTTTTTCTACTATCGATGCCGAAAACAGTCGCTTAAATGGTTTCATCAACGAATTTATCGGAACTTTTACCTTAGTTTTCGGTGCCGTAGCTTTAACTTCTGATCACATCGATCCTCGAGCTGACTTCATCGGTTTAGGATTCTTAGTTATGTGTTTGGTTATTTCATTTGGTGGTCCAACTGGTCCAGCTCTAAACCCTGCACGTGACTTAGGTCCTCGTGTCTTGCATGCACTATTACCTTTAAATCCAAAAGGTTCATCCCAATGGAAATACAGTTGGGTTCCAGTAGTAGCTCCAATTCTAGGTGCTATCTTCGCCGTTAAACTTTACGGAATGTTCTTTTAATCACAATAAAGGCAGTCTACTTTTGATCAGTAGGCTGCCTTTTTTTCGTACTATTTATTGTATGATAGTCCTCTTCTGAATCTCTTCCAGAAGCTTGTATCGTCAGTCTGAAGCATCAATCCTTGATAGATCTTACCGATATAAATAATTAACCCGATAGTACTGATTATCAAAAAGACTAATGATAAAGCAATTTCTAAGCCTGAAGCATCGTTGTTGATGATTCTTAGCGGCATGAAATAGGATGAGAAAAATGGAACAAAGGAGAGAATTTTGACCACCACTGAATCTAAGTTATTTTGGAATGGGAAAGTAGTAAAAAAGGCTACTAAATTCAACATAATTACTGGCTGTGCAGCCTTGGCGGCGTCTTCAACTTTGGCAACTAGAGCACCAGAGAATGCTGCTAAGACCGTATAAATCACTACACCCAATAATAAGTAAACTAGATTAAGGCTCAAAATATTTTTCAATACTAAACCAATCAATTGTTGATTTTGATCGACAAACGCCTTAGTTACTGAGGCACTTCTGAGATACAGATAAGCTCCCCAGCCACCGACTAGATAGACTAAAACTTGGCTCAAAATCACCAACAAGACCCCGAATATCTTACCTAAGAAATATTTCAAGGCCGTCGTACTGGAAAAGATAATTTCCATGATCTTGGTACCTTTTTCGGAAGCAATCTCTTGAGCCGTGATTGAAGTGTAAGTATTGAGAATCATGTAAACCATCACGACGGTGATCCAAAAAGAGATAGTTTTCGCTAAATTAGCGGTCCCAGTTTTACGTTTAATTGATTCTTTTAAAGTAGGTTGCTGCTGTAGAGCTTGAAGTTGATTGGGACTAAGTTTGGCATTGGTCACATTGAGTTGTTGTTGAACTTGACTCAAATAATTAGTGATCTCTGATTTCATGCTGCTACCCAAAGAACTAGTTCCGTAATACTTAGCTTTGACTTGATTTTGATCGACATTAATCTCTAAATAGCCACTCAGATTATTACGATTCATTCTTTTGATAGCCGTTTTTTTATCAGTGACAGATTTCACCACATCACTGCGATTATTCTTGATGAAACCGTCTCGTAATTGTGATTGTGAACTTATGACGGCAATTTTGTCCGAATCGCCACTACTTTGATATCCTAAATAGCTGGCACCCATAATAATTCCAAACATCAAAAAGGGGCCAAGTATCAGCATGACAAAACTCCATGACTTGACTTGTCGCAAAAAAGTCTCCATCGTTACGATCCAAAGTTTATTCATGGTCTTCACCTACTTTCAAACGGAAGATCTCATCAAGCGTTGGCGGCTGTTGACTAAATTCTTCGATATATTTTCCCTGAGTTAGTGCTTCAAAAATAGCTGGGCCAGCTGTTTCATCGTCTAAATCGAGAATGAAACGTTTCTCTTCGTGTTGCTGCACCTGGATAACGTGAGGTAGCTCTTCTAATTGGGTTTTGGACCAATCAGTCGTAACTAATATTCTCGTTTTTCCAAATGACTGGCGAACAGCTCGAACTGTTCCGTTTAGAACAACTTGACCATTACGTAACATTACAAGTCTGTCGCAAAGTTCTTCTACGTTTTCCATATCATGACTAGAAAAAATTATCGCTGCTCCTGCTTGTTTGGCTTGGAGAATGGCCTGTTTCAAAAGATCAGAATTGACGGGGTCCAAGCCGCTGAAAGGTTCATCTAAGATGATCAGCTTGGGATCATGGATCAGTGTACAGATCAATTGTACTTTTTGCTGATTACCTTTGGATAAATTCTTAATCTTATCCTTCTTTTCTCCTTTAACAGCAAAGCGTTCCAACCAGTCATCGATTTTGGGACGAATCAACTTTGCGGGCTGATTTTTTAACCGTGCCAAGTAAACAATTTGTTCTTCAATGGTCAATTTAGGCATCAAACTTCGTTCTTCCGGCAGGTAACCAATTTGATTGAAAACCTCTTCTGTAATTGGTTGCCCATTCCATGTGATCACGCCTTGATAGTTGATGAAGTTCAAAATGCTGTGAAAAGTTGTCGACTTACCTGCACCATTTTGACCGATCAATCCTAAGATCTGTCCATCAGCTACATCAAATGACACATTATCTAAAGCTCGTAGTTTTTCGAAATTTTTACTAATTCCTTGAATATTTAACATCTCACCGCCCCTTTTAAATTCAATTATACAGGATAGAACATTCTTTTGTGGCATTATCTGTGCTAGCATGATATTTAACAACTTTGGGGGGATTTTTTATGACTGATAAACAAAAAGGCTTCTTTTGTGCAATCTTTGGTCCCGTTCTTTGGGGATTTTCTGGTAGCATTGCTCAATATTTGTTCACCGAAGAAAGTATCCCTACCCAATGGATAGTTGGTATCCGTTTATTAATCGCTGGTCTACTATTGGTAATTTGGTGCTACTTCATTGACTCCCGGGAACTATTTGCCATTCTCAAAAAGCCTCGTTATATCGTCCAGTTGTTAGCCTTTGGTTTGTTAGGAATGTTACCTGCACAATATACTTACTTTATGGCCATCAAATATGGTAATGCCCCAACTGCCACGGTTTTACAATTTTTGGGACCATTATTCATCATTCTCTACATCTCTCTGCGAAAATTACAAATGCCTCGAAGAATTGATATAATTTCAATATTTTTAGCTATTTTGGGGACCTTTCTACTGGTTACCCATGGTCATATCAATCAATTAATGCTTTCACCCGCAGCTGTGGCTTGGGGTGTTGGAGCTGGTATTAGTCAAGCCTCTTATACATTACTGCCTCGTGAGCTACTGCAACGTTTCGATGCCAGAATCGTCACTGGTTGGTCAATGCTCCTAGGTGGAATCGTCTTTGCACCATTCGCTGATCTAACCCATGTGCCACATTTAACTGGCATTGCCTGGCTTTGTATCCTCTTTATTATCATTGGTGGAACAATGTTTTCATACTTGTTCTATTTACAAAGTCTAAATTATCTAACTCCAGCTACTACGGGGATGTTAAGCGCATTTGAACCCTTGACGGCTACTATTCTAGCCATCACTGTTCTCAACACCAAAGTTTCTACCGCTGAAATTGCTGGTGCATTGTTGATTTTAGGCATAACATTCTTACAAGCCCTGCCACCCAATCTTTTCAACTTACGCAAGTATCAAAAAACCAATTCTTCCAAATAGTAGAATTGGTTTTTTGATTGTCAATAGCCATTGGCCTTATTCAATTGACTTAAATTTTCATTAATATTCTTATCGGCAGTATTCAAAGCTGAATTGATGTCGCCACCATTATAAACAGTTTCCATTGCTACCTCTTCCAATTGACGTGTTAGCTGCATCCCTTCCATCAAAATACCTGAATTAGAGAAGTTGGGTTTTGCAGTCGCTAGTTGTTGACCGGGAACTTTGGCTTCAGGACTCTTTGCATAAAGATCCTTTAGAATCGAAGTTTTTTGTGAGTCCTTATTTAAAGCTAAATAACCGGTAGCCTTTTGCCATTGAGCTTGAACATCTGGTCTTAAACTATACTTGATAAATTCAAAGGCACCTTGTTGAACGTCTTTAGGCTTATCATTTGAAATCCATAAGGCTGCTCCACCAATGGCAACACCGTTGGCTTTTTTGCCATCTGGATGTGGGAAGTAAGTAATACCAAGTTCACTTTTATTATTAGTTGTCAATTGACCGATACTTGCTGAAGATTGAATGAAAATACCAACTTTATCAGCTAGGAAACCGGCGGTTTGGTTAGCACCGGCACTGGCACCTGAACCATAGTCCAGAAAGTCGCCTGACTTGATATTTTGCTTGATCCAATTCAAAAATTCAACTGTATCAGGGTTATTAATATTAACTTTTGTTGGATTACCCGTGTGACCATCATTGTTATTAGCTAACTGACGGTTAGCATTTGCTAAAGCTTGTTCCAAGAACCAACCGTAAACTTGAACCGTCATTCCTTTAACTTTGTGGCCTGATTTTTCATATAACTGTTGGGCAACACGTGTGATATCAGAATAGCTTGGCGAAACTGGTGGTGGAGTAATTCCATACTTTTTCAACAATGAAGCATTGTAATATAGTACCGGTTGAGAAGTATTGAATGGCATTGCTTGTTGCTTACCATCGTTAGAATAAAAAGCTCGAGCTACTGATGAGATCTTATTAACATCGTAATGATCAGCATCAATGAAGTTCTGAACTGGAGTTATATAGCCACTGTGAATCATTTGCGCTGTGGAAATATCAAACGCTTGGAATACAGCTGGTGAAGTGCTTGTATTGTGAGTTTGTAGGATTTTTTGAATCGCTTCATCGTATGTTCCTTGATATTTTGGAACTACTTTATATTTATTCTGTGACTTGTTAAAACCGTCAACTACTTGCTGTAGAGCTTGTTCAGAAGGTCCACCCATCTCATGCCAGAAAACGATCTGTGTTCGATTATCTTTGACAGCTGACTTAGCAGAAAGGGATCTGCCAAACAATGCTACAAAGGCAATTCCTAAAACTAAAATTAATGGTACAACTAATTTTTTATATTTCATAATTACTTAACAGCCCCCTCGTTCATTCCTGACCTAAAGTAATGCTGTCCGATAAATAAGACAATGATCGTCGGGATAACGATGATTGCTGCACTAGCTTGAATCATTCCCCAGTCGTTGAAAGTCTCTTCGGATTGCAATTGTCTCAGTCCATTTTGAATAACTCGCGAGTTGTTACTAAAAGTGGTCAACATTGGCCAGAGATATTGGTTCCAGGCGCCTAGAAAACTATAAGCACCTAATGTGATCATACTGATCTTGTTGTAAGGTAAAACAATGTGCCAATAAAATTGGAAGTGATTCAAACCTTCAATATCTGACGCTTCCTTTAATTCAGCTGGAGTTTGCATGAAAGATTGACGTAACATGAAAGTCCCGAAAGCTGAAGTCAAAAATGGAATGATCAAAGCACCATAATTATCCAAGAGTCCCATGTGCTTGATTGTCGCAAAGTTAGGAATGATTTCAGCTTCAAAAGGAAGCATCATCGTTACTAAAAAGAGAGTGAACAATAATTTTCTAAAACGGAATTTTAAGAAAACAAAGGCATAAGCACTCATTGAACAAAATAGTAATTGGGTAAACATTGTTACTGTCGCAATCACCACTGTATTAGCCAAGTAACGCAAAATTGGTGTTTTAGTGAAGGCTGCCACATAGTTATTCAAAGAAATATCAGTTGAAAATAGATTACCTTTTGCAATATCCATTGTTGGCAAGAAACTAGTCCAGATTCCAATAAAGAATGGCGCTAGGATAATGACTGCCAATACGATCAACAAAATATAATCAAAAACTTTTTTTAAAGCTGCACGCTCGTCAAAACTTTCCATTAATAGTTCACCCTCTTCTCAAGGAATTTGAATTGGAGCAAGGTGAAGAAGGCAATAATAATCGTTAAAATAATTGCTTCTGCACTAGATTTAGCATAGTTGCCACTATAAAAGGCATCTTTGTAAATTCGATAAACTAGCATATTAGTGGCGTTAGTAGGACCACCTTTAGTAATCAAGTCGATCAAACCAAAACTCTTGAAGGCCTCAATGATCGTAATCGTTGAAACGAAGAACAGAGTTGGTGAGATCATGGGAACCGTAATGTGGAAAAATTGGAAATTGCTAGAAGCTCCTTCAACATCGGCAGCTTCATACAATGTACTTGGAACAGACTGCATTGCCCCTAGTAGAATTAGGAACGTAAAGCCCAGATTCATCCAGACGGTTGTGATAATAACGGCCCACATTGCACTATTTGGATCGGTTAGCCAGTTGACAGCTGGTAAGTTCAACCAGCTACTCATTAAGGCAAAGAAACCAGTCGATGGGTTGAAAATAAAGAGCCAGAAGATGGCAGCAACTGAGACGGAGACACCCATGGTAAGAGAATACAAAGTTCTAAAAATGGCAATTCCCGCTAACTTTTGACTAGCTAGATGGGCTAATAACAGACCTAACGCCACGGTGAAGAAAGTTACCCCCACAACATAGGCCAAAGTTACTACCATACTAGATATAAAGTCTGGTGAAGAGATTAAATTGACATAGTTTCCCAAACCAACATAGACCGTTGTTTTACCCAAGGTATTGGTCAAAAAGAGACTAATATAAAGTGTTTTAAACATCGGATAAAATACGAATAATCCTAAGATCAATAATGATGGTCCAAGAAAAATAAGCGCATAGTAATTATCTTTAGCATTCAAACGAAAACTGTGACGTTTAGCTTTAACAGCTTTCTTTTCTGAAATGACATCATCTGTAGAGGTTTTAAGCATTGACTACTTCCTCCTCACTTTTAGTGATATTGACACCATCACTATTGAATACCAAAGCATGACCCGAAGCAGTTACTTTGATCATGTCATAAGCTTTATAATCAGCTTCACTTGGTACAATGATGGCAACTTCCATATTATTATTGTTCATCTTGGCATAGACGATCTTCTCATCGCCCAAAAATTCAACGGTTCTAACCGAGGCATTAGCGTCCAATTCTTCGGCGTGTTCAATCATCATTTCATTAGGTCTAATACCAACTGTAAAGTTATCCTTGGGAACTTGTTGATCGATCTGCAATTCAAAGTCATTGTTAACGTTAATGCGACCGTCAGCAATCCGACTGGCAGGTAGAATGTTGATTGGTGGAATTCCAAAGAAGCTGGCAACAAATTCGTTAGCGGGATGCTTGTAGATTTCAGTCGGTGTACCAATCTGTTGTACTTTTGAGTCATGCAAGACCATGATGTGATCGGCCATCGTCATAGCTTCAACTTGATCGTGAGTAACATAGATCAAGGTTAAGCCTAATTTTCTTTGTAAAGCGTAGATTTCTTGGCGCATTTTGATTCGTAATTGAGCGTCAAGGTTAGACAATGGCTCATCCATCAAACAAATCTTGGCATCACTGGCCACAGCACGGGCTAATGCAACTCGCTGTCTTTGTCCACCAGATAGTTCTCGAGGTTTACGGTCTTTCAAATCTTCCAAATTAACCATCTTGAGTGCTTCATTAACTCGAGAATCAATCTCATCTTGAGAGTTGTTCTTACGAGCCTTGAGTCCAAAGGCAACGTTATCCCAAACGCTTAAGAATGGGAATAAAGCATAGCTTTGGAAAACCATCGTGAGATTACGATCCTTGGGTGGTAAATCGTTAACCAATTTGTCATCAATTCTAATCTCACCGCCACTGATTGGCGTTAAACCAGCGATCATCCGCAAGAGCGTACTCTTACCGCATCCTGATGGTCCAACGATCACGAAGAATTCCCCAGTTTCAATTTCAGCATTTACATCATTTAAAACGTTTTTTTCTGAATCATAACTTTTAGTAATATTTGTTAAAGTTGTAGACATTATCCGATACCTCCAAATAAATCATTGGTTATAGTATGGGATTGGAATGTTTATATATAATCTATTTTCTGTAAATTTACTGTAAAAAAAATAGACTGTTTTCACAGTCTAAGTTAAGAAACTTTACAAAAATAGTTTTGAAAATTTAGGCCTGTAGTTGGTCGTAATCTTCGTCAGTAACCTTTTCAAGCCATTCTGATTTACCTTTAGTAATGGCAACATGACTGAACCAACTATCTTTCGTAGCTCCATGCCAGTGTTTAACGCCCTCCTTAATGACCACAACATCGCCCTTTTTCAATAATTGAGCTGGTTTGCCCCATTCTTGATACCAACCGTTTCCACCAGTAACTAGTAAAATTTGATAACCATCGTGATGAATATGCCAATCGTTGCGACAACCAGGTTCAAAAGTAACATTACCAATCCCAAAATCAATATTGTCTTCGTGACTAACTAAATTTTGTAAATAGCTTTGCCCGATGAAGTATTGCGCATAGGCATCGTTTTTTTCTCCAGTGGCAAAAACTCCGTCAGTTTTTAAATTTTCATTTTTTACCATACTATTTTTCATCCTTACAAATTTCCTTAGCACGATTGAAGGCGCTCCAAGCTTTAGGCCAACCAGCATAAAATGCTAAGTGTGTAATTTCAGCGACAATTTCTTCTTTCGTGATACCATTTTTCTTGCCTATTTTTAAATGTGCATCTAATTGTTCCAAGTTTCCGGCTGAAATAATACTGGCAATCGTGATGAGCGAACGATCATGTGCCGAAAGTTCAGATTCCTTACTCCAAACTTCTCCAAACAATACATCGTCATTTAAAGCTGCAAATTGTGGAGCAAACTCTCCAAGTGCGTTGCGTCCTGCCGTTTGTTTTACCATAATCAATTCCTCCTTGCTTCGATAAATACATTAAACAACTTAAAGTCAACTTTAAGTCAAGTTAATAATCAAAAGAATTGAAACTGGGGCATAAATTTGGAATAAAAACATCGTTTCTTTTGCTTAATGTAAAAATAGAGCGGCAACTCGATTTTGAGTTGCCGCTCTATTACATGAAAAAGTGTTTTAATTTTTAAGCGTAATATCTATTTATCACGCTTATTAACGATCTTCTAAGTAACTATGATTCAAGCTCTGCAGGTAATCGGAGAATTGTTCACTATCTTCGATATGTCCATTTTCCTTACCTTTGTACCAGTCTAATTTATCATTCAAAACAGTCCAACTGTCTTGAAGTTGTTGAAATTCAACTTCGAAGTTACGACGGACTTCTTCTAAAAGCTCGATCCGTTGATTTATAGTTGAATCGCCTTGGGCACGCAATTTAACATATCGTTTCAACTGCTCAATAGTCATCCCGGTACTCTTCAGATGTAACAAGAATCGAACCCATTTAGCGTCTTGATCGGTGTAATAACGTACTCCACTATCAGTTCGATGAGGTCTGATCAGTCCTTCTTTTTCGTAATAGCGCAAAGTGGGACTATTCAGACCAACTAATTCTGAAAAATCACCGATACGATAATGTTTTTCCGTCTCTACAGGCATTTCTTTCACCTCTATTTAAATAACTGCCAGCCAACTCCTAAAGGTCAACACCACCGTCAACTCTTAAGACCTGACCTGTGATAAAATCGTTTTCCATTAAATAAACATAAGCTGACGCTACTTCTTCGATTTTTGCCACGCGTCCTAAAGGAACATTTTCAGCCACATTGGTTTGTTGTTGAGCCAATTGCTCTGAGTCCATCGCTCTCCACAAACCAGTTGGGGTCCACGTTGGTGAGACTGCATTGATACGATAATTAGGAGCTAATTCGACAGCCACTCCCTGCACCATGGTATTGATAGCTTGATTACCAATAATAGCTCCAGAAGCATCATAGGGATGGCCACCTGAACCAGAAGTTAGAATAATTGAACCATGGTTACGTAAATGTTTGCTGGCAATTTGAACTAATTGCAAATTAGCGAAGAACTTATCATCGATAGCTTTGCGAATATCAGCGACCGAATTATTCAAAAAGCCACCGCCCATTGCACCACCTAACATCGAAATAATGTGATCGAAAGAACCATATTTTTCAAAGAAATGTTCCAATTGTTTTTCATCTTGAGCATCTAATGAGCTGCCTTGAATATTATCGTCATATCTTAATTTATTAACTCGCTCTTGATCACGGCCGATGACATAAACGTCAGATTCTTTATGCTTAGCCATAATAGCGACTTCTTTTCCAAAGCCTGAAGTGCCACCGATTATTAGAATTTTTTTATTTTCTAAATCCATCTTAATACCTCAATCATTCATTAGATTTCAATGCGCCGATCATATCGATATGCTGCAGTTTCTTGTGTGTTACTAGCATAACAATAGCTGTGAAAATTATCATCAATAAAGTAGCTATCAAATATCCCAACAGATGGATCGTTAATGGGAAAATGACTTGTTCTGTCGCGGCTTGTTGCAGAATATAGGCGGTCAATAAATTACCGACCAAATAACCAACAATAATCCCGACGATCGTCAAAATAATGTTTTCACGAACAATATACATCGTTACCTCATTATTATAAAACCCTAAAACTTTAATTGTCGAAAGCTCTCTAATTCTTTCTGAAACGTTGATATTCGTCAAGTTATATAAAACGACAAACGACAGGATTCCCGATAAGAGGACGAAAATCAAAATAATTGGTTTCAAGGATGATGACATCTTTGAGACGGTACTCAAAACATCGTGCGTATAGCTAGTCCCCATAACCTCACCGGTTGCTAATAATTGATTGGCCAAATGTGTTCGCTCTTTAGAAGTCTGGGACTTCAATTTCAGCAGCAATGTATTAGTTGTAGCCTTTTGACCAAACTTTTCTTGGTAAGTTTTTGGACTCAAATATAAGAAATGACCGATAAAGTTTTCTGTGATGGCACCGACTTTTAGTTGGACCTTTTTACCAGCCGTAGTTTTGACAGTAATCGTATCGCCTTTTTGAACCTTTAATAGTTGCGCCGTCTTCTCGGATAAAATTACGTCCTTTTGTTTTAAACTATTATCCAGATGAACATATTTCTTGAATTTGTCAACTGAAGTTGGGGTATAAAGGTTGACATCATTGACTTTTTGACTGCCTTTATCAAGGTTGACCGTTGTCGAGTTAATTGCCAGACTATTCTGATATTGTTGATCAGCTTGTAAAACTTTCGTAACTTTGGTCAATTTGGCTTGATCGTTTAACTTCACAATGGCTTGATATTTGAAAATATCGCTATATTGCTGGTCACCGCTGGCTCCAATCGAGTTTTGAATTCCAAAACCAGTTAGGATCAAAGCAGTACCACCAGCAATACCGATAATCGTCATAAACATTCGGGACTTGAAACGAAAGAGATTTCGATAACTGACTTTACTATTAAAACTCAATCGGTTCCAAAGCGGTTTGATGCGTTCTAACAAAATTTTCTTTGCTGATTTCGGTGCCTTAGGTCTCATTAAAGCAGCCGGACCTTCAATTAGTTCACGACGGACCACGATAACTGCTGCACCCAAAGTAGCCAGCAACGAGAAAATCAAGGCAATCAGAATGACCCACCATTGCAATTCAACTACCCAATTGAGATCAATATACTGCTTATAGAGTGCTAAAACGATTCTTGGCAAAGTTTCATTACCGATTACGGCTCCTAAAAGAGCTCCTATAACGCCAGCTGAAATTGCATAGTAATAATAATTACGTGAAATTTCCCATTTGGTATAACCGAGTGCTTTGAACGTCCCAATCTCGCCTCTAGCTTCCTCAACCATTCTAGTAATCGTTGTGAAGGTTATTAAAGCAGCAATCAGGAAGAAAAAGACTGGGAAAACATTAGCGATGGCAGCGATTCGATCAGAACTTTCACCATAGGCCGAAAATCCTGGCAAATCAGATCGTGTTTGCCAAGTATAATTAGTCTTTGATTGCTTAAGAATCTTTGCTTTAGCAGCATCCAATTGTGCCTGTTGCTGACTAGCCATTTGCGGATTCAGCTGTTTCAATTGATCAAGTTGTTTTTGTTGCTGATTCAAGGTCGTTAAATAACTAGCTGACAGTTCTTCAGTTCGTTGTTGAGCCCGATTTTTAAATTTCTTCTTCAATAAACTCAACTTATGATCAACATCGTCTTTGTAATTGTCGTTGAAGGTATTTTCTTTCTTTAAACTTGGAAAACGAACGTTGAGCATTGTGGCAACTGACAAGTTCATTTGTTTAGCCGGAATATAGGCAAACAATTGAACTTGTCCATCTGAAATATTGGTCGTTCCTCGAGATTGATTATCGATGTACTGTGGCGAATCTGCAAAACCGACTATCTTGTATGATTTTTGACTTAAGCCAGAATTATTTGCAAATTTAAATTGCTGATTCAATTTATAACCATACTTCGATTGGGCCCGTTTATCTAAGACGATCTCATTGTCATTCTTTGGCAAGCGACCACTCTTCATAATCAGCTGGTTTTGTTTCGATTTAGCAGAATAACCGTACAAGGCCACGGCAACTTTACTTTTTCCACCAATTACATACTTAAATTTCGTAGTTTCTACTTGAGCACCGGAAACCTCTTTCGCAAGATCGATATCTTTCTTAGTAAATCCAGTTGTTGAGAGGACTTGAATATCGGAGAGGTTTTTTTGACTGACAGTTTTATCCAAAGAATCATTCAAACTAGGGCCAGCTGCTTTCACACCAACGAAAATCAGGACACCTAGCATGATGATCAAGATAATGGCGATAAATCGTCCCTTAGACTTTCTCACGTCTTGCCACATATTTTTTGTTAATGGACTCATTTTTTTCACCTACCATTCGATATCCTGGACTGGAGTAGGCGTGGGATTGTCGGTAATTGACTGCACTTTAGCATCGTGGATTCGAATCACCCGGTCAGCCATCTTAGCCAATTCGGAGTTATGAGTAATAATAATGACGGTTTTATCATCATCGTGACTTGCTTTTTGTAACAGCGTTAATACTTGCTTACCTGTTTCATAATCGAGTGCGCCTGTTGGTTCATCGCACAACAATAGTTTGGGATTCTTGGCTAAAGCTCTAGCAATAGCTACTCGTTGCTGTTCCCCACCCGACAATTGGGATGGAAAGTTATCGATCCGCTGTTTTAAGCCAACTGCTGTCAAAATTTCACTAGCATCTAAGGCATCAGGCACGATAGCTGAAGCCAGTTCAACATTTTCTTTGGTCGTTAGATTAGGAATCAAATTGTAAAATTGAAAAATAAAGCCGACATCATTGCGCCGATATGTAGTCAATTCACGCTCGGAAAATTTTGCAATATCAGTTCCATCAATGATGACTTGTCCATCAGTTGGCGTATCCATACCACCTAAAATATTGAGCACCGTTGATTTACCAGCTCCACTAGGGCCTAAGATCACGGTCAATTTGCCTTGATCTACGTCAAAGGTCAACTTGTCGTTGGCAATGATCGTGGTTTCTCCCATCTGATAACGTTTCGATTCATTTCTTACTTCAATATATGCCATTGTTCTCACCTTTCCTCATTAATATCTATTATATAAAAAAGCGAGTCCATCGCAAAAAATAATAAAAAAATTCCAAAAAAAGAAGCCTAATTGAATTCACAAATCAGACTTCTAAAAATTTATTTTTACCAAATATTTACACGTTTATCTTCGTCTAACCACATACCATCGCCTGGTTTAACATCAAAAGCAGGATAAAATTCATCCATGTTTTGAGCCATCACATTAGCACGCAATGGAGCTGGTGAGTGAACATCGATTGAAAGGAACATTTCGGTCAATTGCTTAGTTGACTTATTTCTCCAAACTTTTGCCCAATTAGTAAAGAAGGCTTTGACATCAAAGTCACTATCTTGTTTAGCAGCTTCCAAGGCACAACGCAATCCTCCAACGTCAGCAACATTTTCACTAACAACTAAGGTTCCGTTAACTTTACTGCCAGCATAAGGAATGCCATCGAATTCATCGATCATCTTCTTGGTAAGATCTTTGAACTTAGCATAGTCTTCTTTAGTCCACCAGTTATTCATATTACCGTATTCATCGAATTGAGCTCCATTGTTATCAAAGGCGTGGGAGATCTCATGAGCAATTACGGCACCAATTCCACCGAAGTTTTGGCTATTTGTTTGTTGCAAACTATAGAATGGAGCTTGCAAGATAGCTGCTGGGAAGGTGATGTCATTTCTGGATGGATCATAACAAGCATTGACCATATGTCCTGGCATCAACCACTTTGTTCGATCAACTGGTTTGTGATATTGATCTAAGGAATCTTGAACGATCAATCTTCTCAAGCGAACAATATTATCATATAATGAATCATTTTCATTAATCTCAAATTTGCGATAAATATCTTGGATCTTGTCAGGATAACCAACTTTGATGACGATCTTATCCAACTTCACGATGGCTTTCTTCTTGGTATCTTCACTCAACCAAGCGTTGTCACTTAAGCGCTGTTCATAGATAGAGATCATCTTTTCTACCATACTTTTAACGTCAGCTTTGGCCTTTTCACCAAAGTACTTTTGACCATAAAAAACACCGACAACTTCACTGAACATACCTGAAGACAAGTGATAAGCATACTTGGTCCGATTTTGTAGTTCTTTAGCACCACTTTGAGCCAATTGATATTCACCAATCGTTTGACGGAATTCTTCATCCAAAATCGAAGCGTTGCCAGTCAAGAATCTGACCATCATCCAAGCTTTAATATTTTCAAAAGTATCGTCATTAACGAGTTTATCTAAGTTGTCTAAATATCTTGGTTCAGTAATGATAACTTGTTCTGGCGTGTCATTAATTAAACCAACTACCAAGCTCTTCAAGTCAAGCTTGTCTGATTTTGTTACAAAGTCAGTGAACTTCATTGGGTTATAGGACTTAGTATAGTCGGCCCATTCTTCAGAACTCTTGACGATCGGAACTAAGGACTTATCAAATGCTAAAGCTTTTTCAACAATATCTTTAGCGTCATCTAACTTATAACCAATCATCGATAACAATCTTCCGGCAACTTCACCATATTTAGCTAACAGTTGCTTACCTGATTCATTATCTTCAGCATAGTAAGACTTGTCTGGCAAAATCAATCCCGCACCACCGATATATAAAGCATTCTTGGCGGTATTTTTCATATCGGCGTCGACTGATCCATCGATTGGCAATGAAAAACCATCCTTGGACAATTGAGCCATATTGTCACTTAGATCTTGCAAACTATTCAAATCACTAATGCGTTGCATATCTTTCAAAATTGGTTGTTGATGGAACTTACTCAAATGATCAACATTATTGGCCAAACGATACAATTTGATTGCCTGCAACATCAAGTCATCATTGATTTTAGTTTCATCTGTCGCAAAGTCGTGAAAGACTTCCATCATTTTCTTTTCAACATCTTGATCGAGATCTGTGAATCCACCAGTACGTGACTTATCGGCTGGAATTTTCGCTTTTTCTTGCCAAGCACCGTTGACAGCTAAATATAAATTATCTTTAAATTCGGCTGGTTTAGCGTCAAACATATCGCCAGCACCACCGACTACTCTATTCATTAACATATTCTTCACCGCCATGTAATAATAATATTACTACTATATCACAAACCAATTTTATTAGAAAAATTTTCATCTTTCTTAAATCCGAATATTTATTGAATCTTTGTGAAGGCATACTTTTCAATATCTTAGGTAATCATCAACGTTATTATACTGAGAAGTTTCAATTGAAAATTGATATAACAAACACGTTAAATAGGAGTCCAAATTTTTTATTTGGACTCCTATTTATTCTAAACTATTCAATCCTTAACTATTGTGGCGGCTAACTCCCCAACCTTCTTAGTACCTGTTGAAGATTTAGCTGATAATTTTAAGTTATCACTATTAGTGATAATCACCATCGTAGTAGTTTTCTTACCAGCATCCTCAACTTGATTAAGGTCCATGATTGCGATTGGATCGCCTATTTTAACAGTGTCGCCTTCTTTTACCAAAATTTCAAACGGTGAACCTTTTAGTTCAACTGTATCAATACCCATGTGAATTAGTAACTCTAAACCATCAGTTGTTGAGATTCCAATCCCATGTTTTGTCTCAGGTACCATTGAAATTGTTCCAGAAACTGGAGAATAAAATTTACCGTCTTCAGGTCGAAAGCCATAGCCATCTCCCATCATTTTTTGACTAAATACAGGGTCTTCAACTTCTGATAAGTCGATAACCTGACCATTACCAATAGCCATTAGGGCTTGATCATCTTTACTTTTACCAAATAATTTGAACAATTATCTTACCTCATTTGGATTTAAATATTTTGTTAAGTCAGAAAAATTATCAATATAATTATCTGCCTTACTCTTCACTTCTTCATTAGCATGTGAGATACAAAAAGACAAATCAGCCCTCTCAAACATTGGGGTATCATTTCCTGAATCTCCCACAACAATAATCTCACGATTGTAACGTTCACGAATTGCATCAACTGCGGTTCCCTTAGAACACCCTTGTGCAGAAATTTCAATTCGCTGTTGTGTTCCTCCCTCATAAATAGAAAGTTTAGGAAACATCTTCTTTAATTCTGCAAAAACTTTATTAAATCGATTACCGGGTCGAGCATTTATCTTATATACTTTCATGTTTGAAACTGTTTCAAATGGATCATCTAAAGTTATTAAATTCATGCCCCATAATCGTTTAGTATCTGTAGCCTTATACGAACCAACTCGACTGATTCCATCTAAGGCATCAAAAATCACATGGTTTGTCTTCAGATAACTTAGGATGTCATCTAGATCTTTTCTTTGCAAAGGCTCATCAACTAGGACTTCTCCACCAAATCCAGTAATTGTCGATCCATTGAATCCAATTTTTATATCCGCCCTAAGATTATTTTCTTGCTCTAAATAATTTATTTCTTTAATAGACCGTCCCGTTGCAATGCCCAAAATATAGCTTTCTTTCAATTCGGAAAAGGCCTTTAAATCAGCCTTTTGAACTGAATGTGAGTCCATTACAAAAGTTCCATCTAAGTCGGTAAGTATTATCTTTTTTTCTGTCATATTACTCACCCATCCCTAAGACATCTTGAATCTCCATCTTTAAGACATTAGCGTGACCACCGTAGATTGATTGCATCTGCATACCTGATTCATTGAATCCCATGGCTCCAAGATTATTAACAATTGTATCCTTATCAACAACGCTCTTGTCTTTAACATTGATTCTTAAACGAGTAATACATGCATCTACATCAGTGATATTTTAAGGACCACCATGTGCTTCAATCAAGGCCAAAGCTTGTTCATGTGTTGACAACTTAGCAGTTGATGAAGTAGTAGCTGTTACCTTACCTTCATCTTTAAGAGTATGAACTCCCATTTTCTTTCTAGTTTCATCCTTACCATGAAGTTTAATATCCTCAGTATTATCATCACGTCCTGGTGTCTTGCAGTCAAACTTCAAAATAGCAAATCTAAATACAAAGTAATACATCGCAAAGCAGAAGACACCTACAATTGGCATAATATACCATTTTGTTTTTGTTCCTTGAAGAACCCCGTAAATAATAAAGTTAATCAATCCGTGCCCCGTAGGAGTCAAGTATGCTGCACCTAAAGCTGAAGTAACAGCCATTGTTAAACCTGCAAGAACAGCATGGATGGCATAAAGAGCTGGAGCTACGAACAAAAATGTAAATTCGATAGGTTCGGTAACACCTGTTAAGAAAGCTGTTGCGGCGGCTGCGAATAGCAAACTTCCAACTTTCTTCTTATTTTCTGGTTTGGCACAAGTATACATGGCCAGTGCAGCACCAGGTAAACCAAACATGTTGTACACAAATTTACCAGAACTAAAACGAGTGATCAGTGGATTAATTGCACCACCATGAGCTAATGAAGCCATATATGCGGCAATTGTACCTTGATATTGACGTCCACCAATCGTAAAAATACCACCTAATTCAGTTGTTCTAACTGGCCAATTTAAACCATGATGTAAACCAAATGGTAGTAAAAGACGTTCGATTACGCCGTAGAAGAATGTTCCAATTGAACCAGATTTAAGAATCAAAACCGATAGTGCAGCAATTCCTGTTTGAACTACTGGCCAAACAAAGAAAAAGACAACTGCAGTCATAGCCATGACTGGCATAATTAAAATTGGAACTAATCTTGGTCCGCTGAAGAAGTCTAGAACTGTTGGTACATGCATCTTAATAGCACGCTTATGAACAAAATAAACAATCACACCTGTAATAATTCCACCAAAAACATTTAAATCCATTGTTTGGATACCCAAAACTGTTGTCTGCATCTTATCAGCTAATGCTAGAGCAGCCTTAGTTGGATCCATTCCTGCCGTATCAACTAATTGACCAGATGCACTAAGTAAAAAGTTCATCATATATTGAAGTGTTAGATAACCTAAAAGTCCGGAAATAGCGGCAGATCCTTTTTCATGCTTTGCTAATCCAACAGCCACACCAACTGCAAAAATGACTGGTAAATTCTTAAATGCCGCTGATCCCATGGTTGATAAGAATCCCATAATAAATTGGAACGTGTGATTCTGCATCCATGGATACATTTTAACCGTGTCGGCATTAGTGAATGCTGAACCTAGCCCTTGAAGAATACCAGCTGCAGGTAAAACCGAAACTGGTAATAGAAAAGACCGGCCAAACATTTCAAAACCTCGAATGAGGTTATTTCTTTTTCCTGTACTTGCTTGAGCCCCCATATAAACATCTCCTTAATAATTGGATCACTTTTCATTTACTAAGGTATCATCATTATCTCAAGAATTCCCTTTTTATAAGGTTTAGACCTTAAAAGGTCAAATTTTACTTTAGCGTAAAAAATTACTCTGTTTTTGAATCGTGATTGACAATATATTCAAAAAATATGTCTGACGCTACATTAAGCATCAATCTTGAACGCATACGTTTTCTAGGTACAGGAGATTCATAGACCATCAAGTTGACATCACTGAGCTCTATAACAGATTTTGCATTGGTGCCCGTAATAGAAATAATCTTTGTACCATTTGCTTTAGCCGACATTAAGTACTTATTCACTAGATCATTGCCACCCCCTAGTGAAATTACAATAATCACGTCTTTGTTACTAGAAATATCGGCAATATCTCTGATGGCATACAATTCTTCATAATCGTTTGACCAATAATTCAGGAGTTTCAATTTACGATTTAGATCACTTGCTACACTGACACTAGATCCGCTACCAACACAAAAGATCCGTCTCGCTGAGTTAATTTCTTCTGCGAAAGCCCTAACCTTTCTTTCATTTTGCATGTCAATGGTCTTCTCAAAATCACCTTTAATGCGAGTTATTATTTTGTCAAAATTCTCAGTAATTTTCTGGTCATTTTGATCTTCATCCAAATATTGAGCTGCATCAAACTTCATTTGACTGAAGGAATCATAACCTAATTTTTTTGCAGCGCGAACTATAGTAGCACTTGATAAGAAAAGGCTATCTGAAATATCCTTTATTTTTAACTTATTAGGAACCTTAGAAGATATTACATAATCGATAATCAACTGCTCGTTAGCTGTTAAACCTTCATATTTATCAGCTATTCTTTTATAAAAATCGGAATTCATAAGTTTATGTAACCCCTTTCTATATTTAGTTTAAAAAAAGATGAGGCCATAGCCTCATCTTATCATTACTTAATTGGACCCTTTTTCGTTCTGTAAGCGAACTTTTCAAATCTGATTATCTAATAACACTAACAGAACATTTGGAATTATTAACAATCTTTGAAGCTTGTGAACCGATCGTGTTGCGATTTCTATTCTTATCTTCAACACCTACGATCACAAGATCTGGTTGGAAACTAGGAATCACTTTATCAACGATCGTTGAACCAGGATTACCTTCTGTTACCATCAAATGAATGTTCTTAACTCCATATTCTTCGGCTTTTTGTCCGTATAATTCTAGCAGTTTCTTGATTTCTCCACGACGTTCTTTCAATACTTCGGGATCAAGTGATTGGAAAATATTTAAATCACCTGTTTCCAATACTGACACAATCCCTAATTCTGCATCGTGATGTCTAGCAAGTGAGCAAGCATAATTAAACGCATTCTTAGATGAGACAAAGTCATCTGAATCGACACAGATCAAAATTTTCGAATACTCTACTTTTTCAACTTTGTATCTTTCTATTTCGTCCATCAATTAAGCCTCCTAGGACTATTTAAAATCGCGTCCCTTATTTTCTTGGAAATATTTATCAAACCGTTTTACATAGTTGTGGAACATGTAAGTCATCAACAACCAACGTTTGAACGATTTATCTTTATCGTAAAAGACTGTCGTTCCAATGCGATCTTGTTTGATCAATTCGTTAGCATAATCAGTTGCTTCGTTCTTGGCGGCGTATTTTTCAAATACTTTAACCGGAACACCTAGCCACAACTTATGTTGAGCCTTATTCTTATTAGCATAAACAGTTGGTTCATTTTCAAGACTGCCTTCAACATAATCTTCGACCACGTATTGGGCCAAGTTATAACCATTCAACGTTACAAAGAAACTACTTCTACCTTGACGCAAGTTGATTTCAAAGAATTTGAATGTCTTATCACGTGAGTCATACTTCATATCGAAGTTAGCATAACCAGTAAATTCAATATCCTCTAAGAATTTTTGGACCTGGTCATAAACATCCTGATTGAATTCTGGGATGATAGCCACATAATTACCGATTGCTTGAGGTGTAGGATCTTCCAAAATTGGGTGACCTAAACACATCATCTTAACGTGATGTTCCTGATCAACGTAAGCGTTCAAAACACGCATGTTAGAGTCATCACCAGGGATGAAGTCTTGTAGGATCAAGTCTGATGTATAACCATTATCATAAATTTTGCCAACAATACTCATATATTCTTCTTGGGAATGAATTGTGAAAGCCTTTTTCCGACCTTCAAAATGAATATCCAACCATTCAACACTATTGGCAGGTTTCAAAGCTACTGGGAAATTAAAAGGAACATCCAAGTCAGTCTTTGTTTCGTACATATCTTTTGTAATAATCTTAGTTAATGGATGTGGCAACCCATGTTCTTCGGCAACTTTGTAGAAACTCTCTTTATTATTCAATGATCTCAAGAAATCATAGTCAACATATGGGCAGACAAATGTTTTCGACAATTCCTCTTTATGTTTACTGATCAATTCTGCATAACCATCGCCACAAGCTAATAAAATTACTGGTTCTTCATGATTTTGATAGATTTTGGCAATTTCACGCATTTTTTCAATAAAAACAGGGTCTTCAGAAAATCCTGGGTTTAGAGTTAAATCTAAGATCTTTGTATATCTAGTCGGTGCCAATTGGATATCGGCATAGGCTTTAACTGTGCCCCCATACAGTTCATGGAAAGCACGTGCCATTCCGTAAACATTCATGTCACTACCTAAAATTATAGGCGTGAATTTTTTTCCTGATTCAGTTTCGATAGGGATCAACCTCTTACTATATTAATTCTATTTTTAAATTTTCACACATTTCAAACAAAATTATACCATACTCACTTTATCACAACGAGGGGCACTCAATTATTTAATCGATTCAGCTTACGACTTTCTTAATTTATCAGCCTTTGTAGGACTTTTTAATTAACTTGATAATATGAAAAAATATCACTAAATCGTATAACGTCATAACGCCATTTTGAATATCGGATCGACGAAAAAGACCCCTGATTCCTAATTTGAAATCAGAGGATATATTATATTTATTTCACCAAAAGATGTTTTAATGTGAAATGCTTAAGCTTTTTCCAAATCAACAGTTTCTGAGTCAACGAATTCATTGGTCGAAATCTGATAATACTTATGATCATTTAAGATGACTTCTTTAGCTACTGGCCAACTGCTCAATGCACCTAAACCACGATTGCTCAACATCTTAGCTCGGCTATTGTAAAGGTGAGTCATCATCACATCTTTAGTTTTAACGACTTGTCTAGCATCCCGATATAAGTAAACATCCTCAGCTTTGACAAATGAATTTCCTAACACGTGATAATATTTTTGACCTTGCACTTGGATCATCTTATCGCTAAACCAACTGTAATTTGGCCGTAACTGATGTCCAACATTAATTTCACCATTAACTTTGTACGTCTGAGCATATTTCAAATCAGGATGAACGGTAATATACTGCATAAACTTAGCGCCTTTGACTGTAGAACTATCGTCTTCTGGTTCTACGGTCTCTATGGGTTTGGCTGGCTTATCTTTTTCGACTGGCTCAACTGTACTAGCTAATCTGAGTGAACCATTTAATTCTGGCTGTTCAATTGGTTGGAAGTTAACTTGATCTTCACAGACCAAGCCCTCTTCAGTTGCTTTAACGTGAACTTGTTGCTTATCAGCTTTAAAACCAACTTTTTGTGGCAAATTCAACTCAAAAGTACTCCCGACATATTCTGGACGAAGCTGTTCCGGAACTTCAATAATCAAATCTTCGTGCAAATTATTAGCTACTGCCACTTTATTTGAACCGTGGTATTCCACAGCTGGTTTTATGACCCAGTTTCCTTTATCGTGACGGCTGAGTAATTCAATTGAATTAATACCGGCCTTATCGACTGGCTTAGGATTCTTAGACGTACCGCTGCCCACTTCGATCCAGACATGATTCTTCAATTTGAGCGTATGCTCTTGGTCCTTGGGTACTACAAATTTCTCACCTATTTTTAGTGATTTCAAAGCATCAGCCGATTCAAACATTGAATCCATCTTTTGAACTTTTTGTGTATCAAACGTTGTCAAATCAAGTTCTTCCAACGCTTCACAACCAGCAAACATTTGTGACATATCACGAACTTGTTTGGTATTAAAACTGGTTAAATCTAACTTTTTCAATGAGCGACAATTGAGAAACATTTGACTCATATCAGTAACGTGACTAGTATCCATTGTTTTACCCCTACTTCTGTTCTAAATCTAACCCCTTACTTTAAATTTAGAAAAACTCACAAGTTTACTATAACAAACGTCCTATGTTTCCGTTACCAATAACAAAATCTTTTATTGTTTCTTAAACTTATTTTTATTTAAATGACTAAAAATACTCCCTGATCCTTAATCTAGAATCGGGGAGTATCTTTGTTCTTAAATTAAAATCATTCTATTTTTGATCAGCTACGACAACTTGTGGGTCAACATCAGGCTTCTTACCACCATCAATAAAGTAAACTTTATACCAAATCAAGAAGGTATAAATTGTCCAAACCTTACGACGATCATCGTTTTCACCACGATAACAACCATCGAGCATCTTCAAAATTGCATCTTGGTCAAAGAATTCACCAGCAAAATCTGAACTGAACAATTCACGGAAGTCTTCATAAACTTCTTTTGTCTTGATCCAGTCACGAATTGGTACTGGGAAACCAAGTTTTTCACGCTTAGCCCATTCAGAAGGCAAAGCACGTTCAGCAGCTACACGTAAAGCATACTTACTATCTTTACTATTTAGCAAATACTTCGTTGGGATACCCGCTGCCACTTTAGCCACTTCTTTATCCAAGAACGGAACACGTAATTCCATCGAATTGGCCATACTCATACGGTCAGCCTTCAAGATGATATCGTTTGCCATGAATTGGTGAAGGTCAAGATATTGCATCTTCTTAACTTCGTCATCATAATCACGTACTTTGTTGTAACTTCTCATCACGATATCATGAACTGAACGTGACTTTTCAAATTCAGGTTTGACCAAGTCGCTAGCTTCTTTTTCAGTAAAGATCTTAGCTTGACCGATAAAGAATTCTTCAGCTTTAGCAGTTGATTCATACAAATGTAAACGACCTGGGAAGTTTGGCATCTTCTTCAAGCCATGAGCCAACTTGTACTTAACACCCTTAGGTAACTTCTTCAAATCTTCAGCTACAACTCGAATAGCCTTTGAATGTGAGTGGAAACCATAGTTAGCATATCCTGCAAATAACTCATCGGCACCTTCACCAGATAAGATAACGGTAACGTCGCGGCTAGCTAATTTGGTAAGGAAATATAACGGTACACATGAAGGATTGGCATCAGGTTCATCCATATAATATTGAATCAATGGCAAGGACTTGATTGCTTCTTCTTTTGTAACGATACCACGAGTATTTTCGAGGCCTAATTTGTCAGCTAAGAGTTTTGCGGCAGAGCCTTCTTCATAAGTACTTGTATCAAAATCGATCGAGTAAGTATGTTGAGGTTTCAAAATAGCAGTAACGTAACTGGAATCAACCCCACTGGATAGTAATGAACCAACTGGAACATCACTGATAGAGTGTTCTTCAACTGATTGACGCAATGATTCGTCAATACGTTTAACTGTTTCTTCAAATGATAGGTTATTTTCTTTGAAGTCCATATCCCAGTACTTCTTAATGCTCAACTTGCCATTCTTATATGTGAAGTAGTGGCCTTCTGGAATGCGGAAAACATTCTTAAAGAAAGTTTCGTTCATTGCTGAATATTGGAAAGTCAAATATGGCTTCAAAGCAGCTTTATTTAATTCCATCTTGAAGTTAGGTTCTTTCAAGAAAGACTTGATCTCTGAACCGAAGATGAAAGTACCTTCACGATTGTAATAATACAATGGCTTGATACCAAAGAAATCACGGGCACCCGTCATATCACCAGTCTTTAGATCATAGATGACAAAGGCAAACATTCCACGAATCTTCTTCAATAAGCCTTCGATACCCCACTCTTCAAAACCGTGAAGTAAAACTTCAGTATCAGTTTCAGTTGTAAAAGTATGTCCAGCATCTAATAATTCTTTTCTAATACCTTGGTAGTTATAAATTTCACCATTGAAAATAATAGCTTTAGACTTGTCCTCGTTGTAGATGGGTTGCATTCCACTATTAATATCAATGATACTCAAACGACGGAAACCTAATGCAGCATTTCCATCGAATAATTCACCGGAACTATTTGGTCCACGGTGTTTGATTGTTTCCATCATTGCCTCAATCACAGGCTTTTTGTCTGCAATATTTTTATCTACGAATCCGACGATTCCACACATAAAAAAATTCTCCCTTATATTTCAAAACTTACATACCTTGTTGCGGCTCCGTAACCATAAATCTGTAAGCGTAATTTATTAGGATCGATATTAATGAAATACCCTGCCAATTCAGAGACTTCATTATAACGGCGATCCCACTTTTTGTTATAATCAGTCGTTAAACCGTGCTTCTTACCCATAAGGGCCGAACAATTTAATATTATATGATTAATTTCAGAAACTTTGTAGTTTTTTTCATAATGCATATGTCCACAAATATAAGTTGTTACTTTCGAGATACCAGTTGTCGAAAAATCATAACGAATATTCACGCCAAAGTCTCCAGTTAATTCATTTTTCAATTGCCCTGAAGCTTTACTATTGAATGCAACTAGTAACTGCTGTACTAAGTCACCATTAAAGTTTAACGCACTGCGTCCACTCGGACTAACAATATTGGCATGACCCATTACGACTACATGCTTATCGATCGTTCGTTCTAAAACAGTGGTTAGATCCTCCAATTGTTGCTCTCTGACTCCTCGAACTTTCTTAAAGTCATATTTTTTAGATCCATTACTAAGGATATAAGGAATATCACTCGTGTCAATAAAAATTATTCGAATATCACCTTTATCGTACCAGCCAATTTTAGAAACTGGATTCAACCGATGAATCGCCGACTGTTCAAAATCATTTTTAGTAACTAATGAATCATAGTCATCACGATGAAATGAGGCTGACTTAAAAAAGCGATGCTCGTCATACTTATCATTTTCGTCATGATTACCTTCCAAAATAAAAAATGGTGCTTTACTGGCTTGATAATTTTCTACTGCAAATTTCAAAATCCCTCGACTGATCTCTGGCTTATCACTACCATCCATCAGATCGCCTAAATGCACATTCAAGTCAACGCCGACATTATCACTAACTTTATTTGCCTCAATGATATGGCGCATACCATTAATTCCATAATAAGAAGCACTCACGACAGCCTTAGCATGAGTATCAGTTAGAACAGAAATTGTAACTGTATCGTCGGTGACATTTGGCAAAACATTATTCTGATAAACACCTTCAATATAATTAACCACAAACAGTCTCGGTTTCAATCTTCTCAAAAAGCTATCTGTCTGAGTTGAAATAAGTTCCGAAGGCTTGGGCAAAAGTGCCCGTTTCGCAATATCTGTAATCTTCAATTTACCGTTCTCCTAATATCCAAACCCTGGATATGAATATAGTAAAAAAACCATCTTAACGATGGTTAATTATGTCTCAATTATATATCAAAAATATGAAAAATAATCCAATCACGCTTACTTAAGAAGAATTTGATATGCTTTTCGATTTCCATGATCTTCTTCCATCGTAATGGTTCCTTTTTCAACAAAACCGCTATTCTCGATGATATGTTGCATGACTAAATTATCTGGATGTGTATCGATTCTGACATCGCGATAGCCAAGATAAAACGACATTGTCAATAATTGTTGAATAAGAGCTGAACTTAAATGTTCTCCTTGATGATCAGCCTCGATAGCAATTCGATGAATGACAGAATAAGTTACTTCGGAATCTTTGTCCCAAGTTCCAGAGGTCATATCTTGGTAATTTTTATCGTAGCCTTGTTGTAAAGCTGCAACACCAACGACTTCACCATTAAGCATCAATACAAAGCTGATATCTTCTTCAATATCTTGTTTTAAGATCTCATCACTAGGATAACCGCTTTGCCATTGATCAACTCCTCGATTTCGGAGAGTCTTCTTGGCACTATTGATAATTTCGATAATTCTTGGCAAGTCTTCGGGTACTGCCTGGCGTAAATAAATATTACTCATAAAATTGCCTCCTCATTTCATCAGAGTATTAAAACAGAAATACACACCAAATTGCAATAGTTTTATTTAACTTTTTTATTATTTTTATAAATAATTGAACTAATTAAAAATAGAAATAATGCGTATAAAAACGTTTGCCCAATCAATGGCCAAAGATGTAAAATATCAGACTTATTTTGCAACGTCATAATAATTTTCGACAATGGCGGCAATAACCAGCTCGCATAACTCAACACTTCAACTACATTTCCCGACAAAGATAAATAAATAAAAACTAAGACTCCTACCTGTCCAAGACTGGAATGACGGTACCACTGCGTCTTAAAGAGCGTGGCGATTCCACTGCCTAATAAGCCGACGGCAATCAATGCCAAAATCCCGACTAAGTCAAATGGTAGACTTGGATTCAAGATTAAGCTAAAAATAAATATTAAAATTCCAGAAAAAATATTTATTATTAATGCCACCAAAAATTGACTTCCAGCATCCGCCCAAGAGCTATTTATTTTTTGCTTTAAATACTTATTTTGTCGGCTGTCATTGTAATAAAGATTCATCGTAGTTAACAAAGCCAAGAAAAAAGTTCCAATCAACAAGAGACTGTATTTTTTGACTGATGAAATACCTAATAATGAATCTGCCGTCAAACCAAAAGTTAAAATTCCAAATAATAAGGTCAGATATAAGTAATTTTGGAAGAACAATTGAAAATAACTTTTAAAGAGAATTTTGATTTTCATCTTTTTGAACCCCCTTTAAGCGATAGTTAAGCTGTAACATCTTTGCTACGACTTGATCCTTCAAAGATAGAGGTATCTCTAATTCCACTTGATCATCGATGATCGAAATTACAAACTTCTCCAGCTCTTTTGGCAAAGCTACTGAGTTTCGATTGACTGCAAAGACCAACAGACGCTTTTCTTCTGAAGGTTGCACCGTTTTGACTGGGGTCAACTTTGCATCCTTTAACAAATATTGATTATCGAGAGAATTTTTGACAGTTTGAGAAAATTCCGTACTGCCAACCAATATACCAGCGCCATTTTCTTTCAAGTCTTGCATCAAACTTAACATTTTTTCAATTGTCTGCTGGCTTTGAAAGGCGAAAGGCTCATCTAGTAGCAAGATATTGGGATGACCAGCCACGGCAGCTAAAAACCCAACTCTTCGTCTCAAGCCCAGTGACAATTGACGCACAGGCGTATCTATATAAGGACTCATCCCTAAAAAGGTAATCATCCCTTGTAATTGTTCTGGTCGGACAGCTAATTTCTTGGAAAGTCGACGAATACTTTCTAAATATTTGCCAACGTTTTGATCGATCAATTGTGGGTCGAGTTGTGGTAAATAACCAATCCTACTGCCTGGCGTGTATTCGATCGTACCACTGTCAGGGACATTTTCTTGTGCAAGCGCTTCTAATAGCTGTGTTTTGCCACTGCCGCTTTCCCCACTCAAACCGATAATTTGATTTTGTGATAAAGAAAAAGCCACATGCCTAAATGCAAAGTAGCCTTCATTTTGCAATGATAAATCATTGACTTGTATTAATTTCATTTTTGCCATGCCTCGATAGCATAAGCTGCCAATCCGATCGAAAGAACGGCATCTTTAGATAGTGAGTTTCTTACATCAGCAACGATGGTATTATCGTACACTGCACCGATAACAGTAAAAGCAAAACTAACTAGGTCGATGTCAGTTTTAGCCTTGTATTCTCCGCTGGCAAATGGGTCTTCATGATTGTATGAAAAGTTAACCTCATGAGCATCTAAAGAACCATCCACATGATTTACTTGAACACGGTCATGTAGTTCGCTCAATTTGTGATCTGGACTTTGAAGTGTCAACAGATGATCTGACTCATTTTGGTAATAATCGTCTTCGGTCATCTCAAAGTAATCCTTGATAGGTTTTCTCAATACTTCCAAAGAGTCCAAAATATCGTAGACAGCTTGTGCGTCAAATTCTTGTGACTTATCTTCGATTTTACTGCGGTCTTCATAAAGCTTTTCAGCTAGTTTGCTAATAGTTTCAGAATTCATAATTATCCTCCGTCATTACTCCCATTATACTAATTTTCACTTAAAATCACAGGTATCAAGATGATCATTGATTACACCTGTTGCCTGTAAGAAAGAATAGATAATGGTTGGCCCCACGAATCGAAAGCCACGTTTCTTTAAATCTCGACTGATTCTTTGCGACAATTCGGTTTGAGCCGGCACTTCACTCATATCACTATAATGATTAATTATTGGCTTATTATCAACAAAATTCCAAATATAATCGGAAAATTTTTGATTATTCTGATGCATCGTCTGGATTATCTTAGCATTATTGATCGTCGAATCAACTTTCAAACGATTACGGATAATTCCTTCATCAGTTAACAACTCATCACGCTTGTTTTGATCAAAGGCGGCCACTTTTCTAACATCAAAGTTTTCAAAGGCCAGCTGATAATTAGAACGACGTTTGATAATCGTTGCCCATGACAACCCAGCTTGCGCCCCTTCTAAAGTCAGCATTTCAAAAAAATATCTTTCATCGTGATTGGGACGGTCCCACTCATTATCGTGATAGTCTTGCATTGCTTGTGAACTATTGGCCCATTGACATCTCATCTTATTCTCCCATAAAAAAAGCTGGCCCTCACCAGCTTTTTTAACTATCTTCTTAAAACTATTTCTTCTTTTTATCTGAAACTAATTTCTTATTATCAACATCAGTTCTGACAATAATAACATCGGTTCTGGCATTTCTTGTAACATATTCCGAAACAGAACCAACCAAGATACGAGTGACCGCATTCATACCAGTCGAGCCGATCATGATCAAGTCGTTTTCATATTCTTCAATAAACTCTTGAGAAATAACGGTCTTTGGTTCACCAAAACGCACGTGAATGTCAATGTCGTCTTCTTTAAATCCATCATCAACAGCTTCTGACTTCAACTTGTTGAGATAATTTTGAGCATCTTCGGACAGTTGATAAATAACGTCACCATTCAACATACCACCATGCAAACCAATAAATTGTTTTGTATCTAGCACTGTTAAAACGTCGATATGACCACCATTCATCTTAGCGACCGTTACCGCTTTTCTAAAGGCCATCTCTGCTTCTTTTGATCCATCTACCGGAACCAAAATTCTCTTATAATCTTGTTCCATAATTCTATCCTCCAGTGCACTTATTGAAATCCTTAATTTTAGATTAATGCATTCATTTATATTATTCAATAAAATGGCTATTTAAAAGCTAAAAGTGTCCGAATAAGTTGATTAGCGACTGACTCATAGTTTTCAAAAATAGTGATTTCATCGTCGTATTCCGTCATTTGAGTGGAAAATATTCCCGTGAATAATTGCTCGTAGTTCTGAAAATTATCAACAAAATTATTGCATAATATAAAAGTGGGTATTTTTTCTGACCCCGCTATTTGACTCAAGTGGGAAAGAATATCGTCGTAGGCTGAATCTTTTGAGACCTTTTCGGTGGCCGCAATCAGAATATCAGCCGAACGAATCGTTTCTTTCATCCCAGTCACTTTAGCGATCCACTCGAATGATGAACGTGAAATCTTCGCATCAATCATGGCAAACGCCCCTGCCAACGTCTTGATTGAATCCGAATGTGGCATCGGGTGTATATCTAAATTATACTTCTGATTCATTTTTTCGGAAATATAAACTAAATTATCTTCCAAAAAACTTTCCTGAGCTTCATTGAGATATTCCACTGTCTCACACAATTTATGCGCACTAGAGAAATTCAATAGTACAGTGATGTGAGTCCGCTTGCCCAATAAATTATAGACATCCTCTAAATCAATCCTGTGAGCGTTTATCAGTGGATTTTCTCCTTCGGGAATCAATGACCCTTCCTCATCATAAATCTTGGCACCAAGCGCTTGTAAGACCCCCAGACCACCATCCGCCACGGCAGTCTTTCCTAAACACAAGACAATATTTCTAATACCAGTGGTAACAGCATCGACAATGAACTCTCCAATACCATAACTTGTAGCATGAAACAACTGATCACGCGATTTATTTTTAGCTAAATCTACGCCAACCACTTGTTCAGAATCAATAATTGCGGTATTTTGACTATCGATCCTTGTAATTAAGTAATGCCCGTTTTGACTGTTCCAAAAGGCATCAAAATAAGGCAGATCGACCCACTGTCCGCCAATAGTGTGCTCAACTAGAGCTGGTATTCCATCTTTACTGTCCGTAACTGGCATCGTCACAATTTCAGCTCGGGGCAAGGCACGACTGATTCCACTATAGATGGCCTGCCCAATTTTTTCCGAGCTAACTTGATTGCTGTATTTTCCGGGTGCAATAATGAACTTCATAATAAGGATAACTCTTTCTTTTGTTATAATGATATATAGAAAAAAATGACCGAGGTAGATAAGAATGGCTAACGATAATGACCGTGTTTTAACTCTTGATAAAGGCGTTAATTTCCGTGAACTAGGCGGCTATCAAACGACCGATGGCAGAGTAGTAAAATATCACAAAATTTTGAGATCGGCAGGTTTGGGAGACTTGACTGATCATGACCTTAAAACTTTAAAAGACTATGGTTTGAAGATCGATGTTGATTTTCGTTCAAGACAAGAAATCGACAAAAAGCCCGATAAACGTCCAGAAGGCGTTCGTTACGTCTGGGCTCCTGTCTTCCAAGAAGATGAAACCAAAGCTTCAGAAGTGCAAAGTGAAAATTACATTCCTGAAATTGGTGGTGATCCAACCGATGGATATGAACATATGATTGAGGTTTACCGTGATATTATCACAACTGACAGCTCAAAGGCGGCTTATCGAAAATTCTTTAATCAATTATTACTAAATAAGAACGACAATGAAGTTTTACTTTTCCACTGCAGTGCTGGTAAGGACCGGACAGGTATGGGAGCGGTCTTTTTCTTGAAAGCATTAGGTGTTCCTTTTGAAACGATTAAACAAGACTATCTGTTGACTAACACCGCTAACAAAGAATTCGTCACCGATATTTTGAATCTGTTGGATTCTAAAGGCTATAAAGATCCTGATGTCATCAATTCTGTCAAAGATCTAATGACCGTTCATTATAATTACTTAGCCACAGCTTTGAATACCATCGACAAATTTTACGGCAATATGGATGCTTATATTCAAAAAGAGTTGAAAGTCAGCCCTTCAGAAATTGACTCTCTCAAGAAGATTTATCTACAATAACCTCAAATCTTCTTATTTTTTAAATATTGGCATCATACTTTCTTCACATTTAGAGCTTAATATATGTCTTGTAAGTTAAAGGAAATCAAAAAGCTTTAACTTATCCCCTATAAGATAATCTTCATATAAAAGATAGATAGTAATCCTCATTAATAAAATAACCTGATAATTAATCCATCCTTCCCCCCTGATAAATGGATTATGAAACAAGTAAAACTAGTCATCGAACTCTACTTCGATGACTGGTTTTTTTTATACAAAGGCTTGAAGCAACTGTTCTGTATCCAAATTCTGTTTCTCTTCGCCTTGAACGTCTAATTTGATCTTGCCGTCTTGAACCATTATCAAGCGATTGCCATATTTTAATGCGTCTGACATCTTATGAGTAATCATCATGGTAGTGAAATGCTGATTTTCTACAATCTCACTAGTTATATTCATGACTTCTTGACTAGTCTTTGGATCAAGAGCCGCCGTATGTTCATCTAACAACAACAATTTTGGCTGACTCAAAGTGGCCATCAGTAGCGATAAAGCTTGTCTCTGACCACCAGACAAATATTTAACTTGGGTACCAGTAAAGTTTTCCAAACCCATGTGCAAACTCTTTAATAACGTTTGATATTTCATCAAGTCCGTTTTTCGTTGATACCACTTGAGATTACTAGTCTGTGTGTGTTGTTGAGCTAAAATCAGATTTTGAAGAACTGTTAGATCGCCAGCTGTTCCCATTTTGGGGTCTTGGAAAACCCGTGACATCCATCTAGCACGATAGGCGACTGATTTTTTGGTAACATCTTGTTCAACTAGATCAATTTTTCCAGCGTCAGCCGACAAGGTCCCGGCAATGGTATTCAACAGTGTCGATTTACCAGCACCATTATTTCCAATAACTGAGACGAAATCTCCTTCATGAATATTCAAATTGATATCTTTTAAAACATGACGCTCATTATCAGTCCCGGGAAAGAATACTTTTTGCAGATGTTTCACTTGTAAAACTGTCATCATCTTGTTCCTCCATTTGTTTCAAATATTTCTTTAATTGTCGCTTCGTTTGGATGCGAGTTTGCACAATTGGCACGCAGATAACGATCACGAGAATAATGGCCGAGAGGATTTTAAGGTCATCGGCTGGAAAACCTAATCCCATGGCGATGGTTAATAATAATCGATATACGATTGCTCCTACAACCATTGCTAATAGTCGGGTGAGAATACCGTGTCCACGTAAGAAAATTTCTCCCACAAGCACTGATGCTAATCCAATCACGATCGTCCCGATCCCCATACCGATATCAGCGTAACCATTACTTTGAGCAATCAATGCTCCTGACAAAGCAATCAAGCCATTGGAGATCATGTAGCCAAAAATGACCATTTTATCTGTATTGATTCCGTTTGCTGCTGACATATGCGGATTATTACCAGTTGCCATCAGAGCTAATCCCAACCGCGTTTTGAATAACAAATATAAAATCAAGATAACAATACTTGTCACAATTATTCCTAAAACTATTGTTTGAAGTTCCAGACTCCAAGTTTGAGGTAAATATTCTGTCAAAACTTTTTGACTCAATAATGGCACGTTGGACTTTCCCATGATATGCATATTGATCGAATACAAGCCTGTCATCGTCAAAATTCCTGCCAATAGCGAAGGAATCCGTAATTTGGTATCTAAAATACCAGTGACTAATCCCGCCAGACAACCAGCTAAAAAGCCGACAAACGCTGCTACAATAGCCGAGCTTCCTTTTAACATCAGACTGACCGCTACGGCAGCCCCAAAAGGAAAACTACCCTCAGTCGTTAAATCAGGAATATCCAAGATTCTAAAAGTGATAAAAACGCCAATTGCCAGTGGCGCCCATAATAATCCTTGTCCTAAACTAGATAAAAACATGTTTCTTACCTCCACCAATTTCTAACTAAGGTTGCTTAATTTGATCAGGATCGATGCCTAATGCTTTCGCATTGTCCTTATTTACGTAAAGTCTTAAGGTATGCGAAGTTTCCACTGGCATATCTTGAGGCTTTTTCTTATTGATCAAAATTTGATAAGCCATCTTGGCTGTTTGCTTACCAAGGTCGTGATAATTAATTCCATATGTAGCCGTACCGCCATCTTCTGCCATTTCAATTGAGCCAGTTACGACTGGTAATTTAGCCTCACGAGCTTTTTTACCAACAGTTTTCATTGAACTAGCCATTAAATTGTCAGTCGGAATATAAATACCAGAAACTTTTTTGGCCATACCTGATAAAGCACTCGCAACGTCGTTAGTACTTGTGACACTGACGATATTCAATTTCAAATTATGATTTTTAGCATATTGCTTAACCATTTTGATTTGTAAAACTGAATTCTCTTCAGATGAGTTGTACAATACTCCAATTGGTTTATCGCTCTTAGTCAAAGTCGTTAATAATTTAACTTGCTTGTCGACAGGACCGAGATCCTTTGTTCCTGTAACATTTGTGCCCGGCTTTTGGTCAGTTTTAACCAAACCAGCACTCTTCAAATTGGTAACCGCTGTGACAACGATTGGAGTTGTCTTAGTCTTTTTAGCTAAAGCTTGTGCAGAAGGAGTAGCAATCCCTAAAATCAAGTCGTTTTTCTTCTGAGTCAATTGCTGCGCCATTGAATTCAAATTAGATTGATCACCTTGAGCATTTTGATAGTTGTAGTTAATTTTGATTGATTTGTCATGTGCCTTAACTTCTTTATTAAGCTCTGATTTGAAACCTTTTCTGGCTGCATCTAAGGAGCCGTGTGGTACAACTTGTAAAATTCCTACGTTCAAAGTTTGCTTATCTGATGCCGAAGCATTGTTTGAGAAACCTACCAATACTAAGGCTGCCATTGTAATTGTTAATAAAGTGATTAGTGTTTTTTTCATGAAAAATTATCCTCCCAATATATATATATGATTGTCTTTCGACAACCCCATAACACTTTCTATGCGACAAGTCGCTAAACCCTCGGATTACGGTTGTCTTTCGACAACCCCATAACACTTTCTATGCGACAAGTCGCTAAACCCTCGGATTACGGTTGTCTTTCGACAACCCCATAACACTTTCTAAACGACTTAGTCGCTAAATTCTCGGATTACGGTTGTCTTTCGACAACCCCATAACACTTTCTAAGCGACATAGTCGCTAAGAAAGTGTAAAAAAAAACCAGCTAGATTCGGATAGGAATCTAACTGGTTTAATTAATTGGGCCCAAATAATTTTTCTCCAGATAGATTCAACCCTGTATCTATCTGGCTTCAAAAGACATGTTTAAAAGCTTTAGCCAATCGATAGATACGAACACGTACGCGTCCGTACCCAAACGTTGGATACAAACGCTATCTAAAGAAAAAGCTAAAGGCAAATTGACTATTCAAATGTGAGTTAAGATTATTACTTGTTTTCATAATAAAGTTCCTCTTTCGTTTTCAATTTACAGTTATTAGTAAAGCACGCTTATATTAATAAGTCAATAATATTATTAAATATTATTTAATCTAATAAATCATTATTTCCCTTTTACCTTTATTCAATTCTTTAACACAGCTTATAGGTACTTTTTTGTCCCTACCGCACTTTAAAGTACGTAATTGTTTTATAATCCCAACCCCATATAATGTGATACACATAATCAAATATTACCTAAGGGGTGAAAATAATATGAACAAGAAAGTATCACCAAATTGGATTCTTTTGTCATTAGCTATCAGTGCTTTTGCCATTGGATCAACAGAATTTATCAGTGTCGGAATTATGCCACTACTAACTAAAACTTTTGGCATTTCTATTTCCGAAGGTGGCCTAACAGTGTCCATCTATGCGATGGGTATCATGTTCGGCGCACCAATCTTAGCCTTAGTTACTAATCGTTGGAACCGCAAAAAATTATTGATTGGTATCATGATCAGTTTCGTGCTTGGAAATATCCTAGCTGCCCTAGCTCCAACTTTTGCCATCCTTCTGATTGGTCGAGTGATCGCTGCTTTGTCACACGGTATTTTTATGACTATTGCTTCACTAATTGCTGCTGATGTCGTTGCACCTAATAAACGTGCTTCAGCAATTGCAGTTATGTTTACTGGCTTGACTGTCGCTACAATCACCGGTGTTCCGATTGGAACTTTCATTGGACAAACTTTTGGTTGGAGAATGTCCTTCGTCTTCTTGATCGTACTTGGATTGATCGGTTTGATCAGTAACACAATTTTAGTACCAAATGAATTACCATTGCCAAAACCAACTAGTGTCAAGGGTATTTGGAAGATTGTTAAGCAACCACAATTACTTTTGATTTTGATCATCACAGCTTTAGGTTATGGAGCAACTTTCCCAGTTTACACTTACCTAACAACAATTTTAAATAAGAATATGGGTTGGTCACAGAGTGCCATTGTCATCATCCTTATTTTCTACGGAATTGCTGTCGCTATTGGTAATACTTTAGGTGGTCGTTGGGCTAACAACAATCCGCTTCGTGCTTTGATGAAAATGTTGATTGGTCTAGGTGTTGCCTTGGTTGTAATGCGTGTGACGATCAATCTTCATTTTCTTGGCTTGATTGCTGTCTTGTTGATGGGGCTTTTTGCTTTTATGAATGTGCCTGGACTACAACTTTATATCGTGCAATTGGCAGAAAAATATACGCCAAATGAAGTTCCTTTGGCATCAGCTTTAAATATTTCCGCCTTTAACGTTGGTATCACCTTTGCTTCAACCGCCGGTGGAATTGCTGTTTCACATAATCAAATTTTAAATACACCTTTCATCGGTATTATTATGCTGATTATCGGAATAGTTTTAATTTGGATTCTAATGAGAATGGAAAGTTCATCTGTTCGTTCAAAAGATTTAAATTTAGAAAATTGCTAAGACTAATTAGTGATGTTAAGATACATTTACTGGATAGAGAGGATGACTAGTGATGAAACAGGCAATTTATAATATCGGTGTTGAAAATACCATGAGAATTATCGGCGGCAAGTGGAAACCTATCATTCTCTGTCATTTAAAGCATGGCAAGATGCGTACTGGTGAATTACGTCGTGCTATTCCTAACATCACTCAAAAAATGTTGACCCAACAACTACGCGAATTGGAAGACGACGGCATTGTTGCTCGTAAAGTGTACAATCAGATTCCTCCAAAAGTTGAATACTCATTAACTGAATACGGTCATTCATTGAATAAGATCTTGGAAGCCCTCTGTGTTTGGGGTGAAAATGATATCGATCGACGTAAAGAAAATGGCGAAAATATTATTCTTCTCAACAGAGAAGATGTTGAAAATGATGCTTTGCCATATGCGGATTAGAAACTTTAACGACAAGATTTCTCTTAAGAGTCAGTATAAATAAAGCAAAAATAATAAACCATATCAACTGGAAAAACTAAGTTGGTATGGTTTATTTTTATTTACATATAAAATAATTTGAACAATCCTAATGTATAATATAGCCATCAAACAAACTGGAGGTTTTTTATGAATCAACCAGATACTCATTCCATCCAATTACTACAAAAAATTTATAAAACTTCTGACAAGATTGCTATCAGTACTGCATTAAATGGGCAAGCCGATGTGCGAATAGTTAATTACATTTGGTTTCCTGACACTCCCAATAAGCTTTATTTTTCTTCAGTTAAAGGCACCACCGCTCTCAAACTATACCAAGATGGAGCCGATATTGCCTTTATTACTATTCCTCATGATGATACGCCATACAATCCTTTTGTCAGGGCTAAGGCAGTTAAAGCAGTCCCTTCTTCAAAAAATATGATTGATTTATTGCCACGTTACCTCGAACTAATACCTAATTATCAAAATACGTGGGACGCAATCGGACCTTCCCTGCAAGTTTACGAAATTATTCTGCAGAACATCCATGTTGATGCTGGAATTGGACAGGAAAAAATCGATATTAGTTTTAATTAATTTAAAAATACGTTTGGAAATTAAAAATGATCTCAACTAAATCATAAATTTAGTGAGATCATTTTTTATTGACTTGAATTTTCAATTCAACTGTAACTTCATCCACCGGTACAAATTCCTTGGTGTCTAACAGATAATAATCCTGCCCATTAATATGAGCTAGTTTATCAACTTTCCAAGTTGTATTTGCTGTTAAAGCTCGATTAAAAATATCGAGGTCTTACTAAATGAATTTATAACTGAATGATTAATCAATAAATGTAAATGTATGTGTTTTTGAAATTTTGTCTTCTGAGTAAACAGCTAAGACGATTGCAACAATTGCAACTACTGGAATGATGTATCGACTTTGCAAGACGAATAACATCATCAAAAATATGGCCACGACCGCCATTAGTGCTACTTTCATGAATTTTACGTTTCTTGTTGTCATATCATCCACCCCTTAGTGTTTTCTCTTTTTCCAAAGATGATATTACCATGTTAGAAAGCCTTTAACAACCCGTCAGAACTGGGATTGGAGGTTGTTGGAGGCACTTCAATTTTTATTCTAATAATCATCGATTGAGTCTTAAAATGTATTAAAAGAAAAGTTCTACTGCCAGTAGTATTTTCAATATCGTTCAAATTTTTGTTAAATTATTCTAAGAGATTCTTAAAATGAAACTTATTCAATTATTTTTAAACTTATTTACTTGATAAACCCCGATATAACGCCATTCAAAGACACTTGTTTATGATATGTGAACACTAAATCGACATCTGTCACTAATAAGTTTTCTAATAATAAATGTAATTGAAGTTTGACATCAAAAAAAAAAGCCCTCCCAAAGGAGAGCTCTTTAAACGATTATTCCCATGTCCAGTTCTTTACTTCTGGTAAATCGTCTCCGTATTCACGGATGTACTTGTTATGTTTATCAACTTCAGCTTCCATTTCATCAGCAAAGTCACTTGCTCCATCACCTTCAACAGCAACGGCAGCTTCTTCTGCCAAGTGGAATCTATCCATTTCATTAACTACACGCATGTCGAATGGTGTAGTGATATCACCATTTTCACGGTAACCATGAACATAAAGATTGTGGTTATCACGGTCAAAGAAGATTTCCTTAATGATATCTTCAAAACCATGGAATGCGAACAAGACTGGTTTATCAACTGTAAAGATTTCGTTGAATTCAGAATCAGTTAGGCCACGAGGATCAACTTCTGGTGATCTCAACTTCAATAAGTCAACCACGTTGACGAATCTGATCTTGAGTTCTGGTTTTTCTTTTCTAAGAATACTAATAGCAGCTAAAGCTTCAAGGTTTGGTTCAGTACCCGCAGCGGCAATGACAATGTCGGGATCGCCATTATCGTTGGAAGCCCAATCGATCACCTTTAGACCTTTTTCAGCTAATTCTTGGCCTTCTTCAATGGTATAGAATTGTGGTCTCAATTGTTTTGAAGTAACCAATAAATTGATCTTTTCTTGGTCGTCCAAAACTTTAGGCATAACAGCCAACAATGAATTTGTATCAGCTGGGAAGTATTCACGGATATATTCAGGCTTCTTTTCAGCCAAGTGAGTAATGATACCTGGGTCTTGGTGAGTGTAACCATTATGATCTTGTTGGAAAGCTGTTGAAGTAGCAATAACGTTTAGTGATGGATATTTGTTTCTCCAACTTAATTCGTTAGCTTTTCTCAGCCACTTGAAGTGTTGGGTCAACATTGAATCGACAACTCTCAAGAAAGATTCGTAACTAGCAAAGATACCGTGACGACCTGTCAAAGTATAACCTTCATTAAATCCTTCAGCTTGATGCTCTGAAAGTTGCGAATCAATGATACGTCCTGCTGGTGCTTCATATTGGTCAGCGGGTTCGTGAACGGGTTCCATCCATTGACGAGGTGAAGCTTCAAATGCACCATAGAGACGATTTGACATTGTTTCATCAGGACCAAACAATCTGAAATTATCAGGATTTTGCTTGATAACATCTTCCAAATATTTACTTAGTTCGATCATATCTTGAGCAATTTTTTCACCACGCTTATCAAACTTCAAAGCATAGTTCTTATAGTCAGGCAATTTAAGTGGTTTAGGATCAACTCCACCATTAACCATTGGGTTCATAGCCATTCTGCTTTGACCTTTAGGAGTAATGGCAGCAATGTCGCTCTTCAAAGTACCGTTTTCATCAAATAATTCGTCTGGTTTGTATGATTCCATCCAATCAACTAGTTTATCGATGTGTTGCATATCATTTTGGTCAACTGGAATTGGAATTTGGTGAGCTCTAAATGAACCTTCGATTGGTTCACCGTCCCAAGTCTTAGGACCAGTCCAGCCTTTAGGAGCACGGAAGATGATTACTGGCCACTTAGGCATTTTAGCTTCAGAAGCTGGATGCTTTCTAGCTTCTGCTTGAATCGACTTGATCTTTTCAATGGCAATATCAAGTGTCTTAGCCATTTCTGGATGCATCTTTTCAGGATCGTCGCCTTCAACAAACATAGGATCCCAACCCATACCTTCAAAGTACTTAGTCAAGTCTTCGTCACTCTTACGTGACAAAATAGTTGGGTTAGAGATCTTGAAGCCGTTTAAGTTTAGAATTGGCAATACTGCACCATCATTAACTGGGTTAATGAAGACATTTGAGAACCAAGAAGCTGCCAATGGGCCAGTTTCTGATTCACCATCACCAACTACAACTGCTGCAATTTCGTCAGGGTTATCAAGGATTGCACCCACACCATGTGATAGAGAATAACCTAATTCTCCACCTTCATGCATTGAACCAGGAGTTTCAGGGGCAGCATGTGAAGCCACACCACCTGGGAATGAAAATTGTTTGAACAATCTTTGCATACCTTTTGTATCTTGAGTAATTTCTGGATAAATTTCAGTGTAACTGCCATCAAGGTAAGAATTTGAAACCATTACTTGCCCACCATGACCTGGGCCTTCAATATAAAACATCTTAAGGCCATACTTGTTGATTGCACGATTCAAATGGGCGTAAATAAAGTTTTGGCCTGCAATAGTTCCCCAGTGTCCGATTGGGTGGACCTTAACATCCTCAGGCTTAACTTCACGTCTTAATAAAGGATTATCTTTTAAGTAAAGTTGACCAACAGAAATATAGTTTGCTGCTCGCCAATATTTATCGACTAAATTTAAATATTCTTTTGATGAGTAATCTGTCATTACCAGCACACTCCTTACGTATTTACATGCATATAATAACGGGAATATTGTTAAAAGTCAACCATTTAATAAAGTGGTGCGTTCCAATTATTGAAAACTCTTACTTACTTGCTAAATCAACAAATGAATCATATTTGAAATATTTATAATGTAGCTTCATTGTCGAGAATTCAAATGGGGTTCCATCATCTAGGAAGAAAATTCCTTCCATCAAACCAACTGGTTCATTGTCAGCTAAATTCAAGAGCTGCTTGCTTTCAGTATCTGAAGGTTCAGCCGCAATCGTCAAATAAGTTTTGTTGACTTCTTTTCCCAACTCTGATTCTACATAATTAAAGATAGATTCGGAAGCAATTTGTTCAGACAACTCGGGAGCTAACTTGATGGGAATATATCCAGTTTCGATCATAAAAGGGACGTCATCCAGCAGCCGCAAACGTTTAAAGGCATAAACGAACTCTGAAGGTTTTAAGAACAAATTGTCTTGCAGATCCTTGTCAGGGTGAACGACATCAAAACTCAATACTTGAACACCTGGCTTTTGACCATTAGCGTTGAAGCTGTCAGTGATGCCAAGATTTTTGCCACTATAATTAAATGATGAACCTTGCTTTAAATAGAGTGGATTAACAAAGGTGCCTGAACCTCTTTTTTTAAAAATAATCCCTTGATCGGCCATCAATCCTAGAGCACGTTTAATCGAGCTACGGCTAACGCTATAACTTTCAGCTAAAGACCTTTCGTCTGGCAAGCGCATATCCGCAAATTCGCCAGCATCGATTGCTTGTTTCAGTGATGTGATAATTTTTTGATAAACTAAATCAGCCATTATTCTTCCTCGTTTCATAAATTGGGACGAACCAATTACCTACTTGGTAATTATCTCTCTATTCTGGTATATCTTATAACAGAATCAAATTAGATACCAAAAAAATAGTGGTACCTTATCTTAGGCACCACTATTGGTTTATTAATTTAAAGCTGTAACTGCTTGGTCTAAAGCCACTTTGAATTCTTTTGGTTCTTTTTGGTTTTTGATCAAATCATCTGTCATCTTTGTTGCATAAACAGTGCGATTACCATAAGGAACAAAGTACATCACTTTGTTAGTCAAATCGAGTACTGTTTGATATTGCGTATAGCTAGGCTTGCCATCTTCCTTGATGTTGACGCCACGAGGAATAGTTACACTGTCCAACATGTGCAAAATCGTATTGACAGCTTGTTTAGCATCTTTAGGAGTTTCCGTCACATTACGAATGAAGGCCGTTCTAACAAAACGATCAACTGCTGTGAAACCACCAGGTAATCTGAAAGTACCGTTAGATCCTTGAGGAATTACTTCTTCATCCCCAAATTTCTTAGCGTCAAAGCCAGTTGTCTGTGTACCTAAATAATTAGAAAGATTCATCTTGTGCCAATCATAATCTGGTGTATTAGTCATCACACCAACTTTATCTTCTTCAAGCACCAAACCATTGCCTTCTGGTTCAAGAATATAAGTTGCCCCAGTAGCATCACTAAAAATAAAATGTAGCGGTTGATTTTCTCCCATTACTCCGGCATCAGATTCAATCAGGCGTACATCTTTTAAATTTTGACGCAATTCTTCGATATTCTTATTATTACCCAACGCCCAGAGAATGAATTCTTCAGCTACTAGATTCATCTTGCCTTCAGTTGGCTGTTCATCATATTTAGCTGCGTTGGCAAAATAAAGCTCGGCAGCTGACAAACCATACTCGTTGAAACCATCGGCTACCATATAGTTGTTACCATATTTAGCCCCTGTTCCCATGATGGCATAATCAGTTGTATAAGCTTTTTGATCAAACGAGGATATCCACTTATAGTTCTCTGGCAAAAAAGTAGGTTGACCGTTTAATTCAAAGGCAAAATCCATCGTTCTTGCCAAAAATTTGGAGCCATCTAAAGCTCCCAGACTAAGACTCGTGCACATAAATTGTACTTCCTTTCAAAGTTTCCCATTGTTAACTATAATTTTAATTATTCTCTAAATTTGAATCATAATCAAGAATTTTTGTTTACAGATTTTAATTATAAAATAATTCTCGTTATGTGATACAGTAAATGTATAAACAGATATGCTGGAGGAAAATTCATGACTGTAGACATTAAAAAAGCCCAAGACGTTTATAAAGACGCCGGTGAAAGTGTTGTCTTTGCAACCTTGATGTTGAATCGTTTGGACCAAAAGAGTGAAAAAGAAGCCATTGCTGACTTCTCTGATTTATCAAATTCAATTATTAATAGCATGCGTATCCGTGATCCTGAAGCTCAAGCTCATATCGCCTGGGGTTTTGGATCGGATGCTTGGGATTATCTTTTCCCCGATGCCCCCAAACCTAAGCAATTAGATACCTTTAAAGAGATCAAAGGGCCTAAGTACACTGCTGTTTCTACTCCTGGAGATATCTTCATTCATGTGCGGGCAAAAAATATGGCCGTCTGTTATGAATTGATGGATCAATTTATGGGTATTTTGCGCCCTATTACTTCAGTAGAAGACGAGACCCATGGTTTCAGATACTTAGAGGGCCGCGCTATCATTGGTTTTATTGATGGAACCGAAAATCCTGCCGGAGTCGAATCCATGGATTACACTTTAATTGATGAAGATCAAGACCCTGAATTCGTCAACGGCTCATATGCCTTTGCCCAAAAATACAATCACAACATGGACGCTTGGAAGGCTCTGTCAACAGATGATCAAGAGCGTGCCATCGGACGTCACAAATTCTCAGATCGTGAATTGGAAGACGATGAAAAACTACCTAATGCCCACAATGTCGTTTCTAAAGATATGAAAGATGACGTTGAACACAAAATTGTTAGAATGAACGTACCTTTTTCTGACCCAGCTAAGAACTTGACTGGAACTTATTTCATTGCTTATACCAAAGACTTCTCTATTACTGAAAGAATGCTGGAGGGAATGTTTACTAAGAGTGACCGCCTACTAGATTTCAGTACACCTGTCAGCGGAACATTATTCTTCATTCCTTCCAAAGATACTTTGGACAAAATCGTTGATGGTGTTTATTAGATGTTTCTTGTGAAACAATTGTTTCATGATTTAAAAAGAACGTACGCTCTGAAATTCAGAGAGTACGTTCTTTTAATTTAAGTTTATTTTTAAAGGTTTTGAACCCACTTGCCGTGACAAATAATAAAGCTGAAACAAAAAACATCTTAACAACTTTTTTCATTTTCAACAGGCCTAACTTATTTATTTAATCTCCATAAATCTTTGACAAACATAAGCGATATTATAACCATTAAAAAGCCTGAAACGGCTAAAAAAACTCTTCCCACAATAAAGCTAGGATCAACTGTCATCTCGACAATACTAACTATCATGGAAACTAATACCAATAGAGATGTACGCTTAAATATCATAGCAATCCCCTCCACTCATTGACTAGGAAGATTATACCAAGTTTCGATAATTTTGTACTACTATTATTTTGGAAAGATAACAAATATCGCTGCAAAAAAGATAACGACACCAATCGTAAGCGTTAAATAATAGATCAATTCTTGTTTAGCTTTAAAGGATACACTGATGATGGCAATTCCTAAGATGAACATTAAGATAGAAATAATTACATTCATTTATAACTCTCCCTTGTGTTGCTATTTATTATACATAGGTTACAATACATTAGTCTCTTTATATAAAAAAATCTAAAAAAAATTACTTTGAAAAATTAATTTGGTCTTTTTTGTATAATTATCTTTTTTAACCACACTTTTATCTTTATACTAGAATAAGTACTTCTTATTTGTAGGGGAAACGTAATGGCTGTATTAAAACGTGTATTTTCAGATAAGGTGTTATGGATTGCTGGTGCCGCAGCGATTTTGACATCGATCTTCATTAGTCCGCCACAAATGGCAGATATTAATTGGAAGACATTAGCATCGATTTTATCTATGATGATTATAATCCAAATTTACGATTATTTGGATTTCTTAAAGTATTATGCGGCATACATGATCCACAAAGCTAGTACCACTAGGCAAATGATGTTTATGTTAGCGTCACTAGCCTTTTTCGGAGCTATGTTTTTAACGAACGATGTGACAATTTTAACTTTAGTTCCTCTGTTCTATCAACTATCCAAACATATAAAAATTAATCCGATTTTTCCTGTAATAATTATCGCCATGGCCGCCAACTTGGGTAGTATCTTTACTCCATTTGGCAATACTCACAATTTGTTCTTGCTGTCGCATTTTAATTTAGGTATCAAACAATTCTTTATTATGTCGACTCCCATTACAATCGTGACCTTCATCGCGGTCTTTCTAATTACTAGATTCTTTCCTAAAGATCCGATTCAACTGACGGAATTGCCTGCTGTTGAATTAAATATTCCTAGCTTATCGTTGACTGTAGCGGTAACTATCATTATCTTCCTAGGAATCTTTTCAGTTATCCCTATGTGGGGTTCATTGATTGCAGCAATTTTGTTAGTGATTTTCATTAATCCTCGTATTCTTAAGTCAGTTGATTATTCGATTGTTTTAATTTTTATGTGTTTTTTCATTGCTGTCGGCAATATCAATCGTGAACCAGCGATTGTTAATAACTTACATCAATTTTTGCAAACAAGAACTAGCACTTATTTAACTTCAATCATTACTAGTCAATTTATCAGTAACGTACCTACGACAATCTTAGTTTCCAAGTTCTCAAAGTACGTTCACGCCATCTTCTTAGGTACCAATATCGGTGGTTTGGGTACTGTGGTTGGATCATTAGCTAATTTATTAGCTTTTAAACAATATCGCTTCTTCTTCAAGAAAGATCCAGACAAATATTTGCTCTACTTTACAATTATTAACTTCACGATGTTAATAATTATCGGTACCATCGGCTTCTTCCTAATTGATTTTGGACTTTAAAAAGCTGATATCATTGACACTTGATCAATCAAAGATCCCAGTAGATCAACCATGCTTGATGGTTAATTCTACTGGGATCTTTTACTTTTCTATAAGCAGTAAATATTCTTTGCATTCATTAATTACAATATTTTCAAAAACGCCAATCAAGAATTCACTTGAAGTGCAAGACAAAATTGAATAATCAATTTTAAAGAATTTAGGGATGATATAAATAGACCTTAACGTTTAAGATTCTTAAATGTCATTACAGGATATTTTCCTAGTTTCTTCTTTTATAAGAGATATACTAAATGTAATTATAAATTTTAAACGCATTAATCATATGGAGGGTATAATGTCTCTTTTAAAAAAATATAACTTTAACAAAAAATTTTATAAAACGCTTCAATTTTGGATTGGAATATTGTTTATACCTGGTTGTATAAATGATTTATTCCTTCATCATGACTTCTCTCTCGCGTCTTGGGGGACTCTGCTGGTTACCTTTATGCTTTTATTTGATGCTTTTCTTCAAAAAGAAAAACAACATGGATAAATATAAAGATTTATATATATGTGGAAAATAGTTGGTTTAAAAGATACCGATTTTACTTTGCTTTCCACTATTGGTTTTAACTCGCTAAGAATTATCAAGAATAACTGGTGGAAAGAAGAAAATGGGTACTGCTGAATAGTTATATAATTTCAGTAATACCATTGAATGGGATTTAAGTTATTATCATTAGCAATGGGGCTGTGACAAAACTATCTCTGAATCATAAAAGTTCGATGTGGATTTGAAAAAATTTCACATCGAATTTTTTTGTTCTCTAAAAATACAAATAAAAAAGAGTCTAAGCTTTATCGTGTTGGTAGATTAATTCTACTGACACGATAAAGCTTAGACCCATAAAAATCTCATTCATCAGCTTTTATTTTTTGGGACTTATGTCACGTCCTCTTTTCATATATTTATTGCTTTATTTACGTGGCATCGGTTCAAATAATCCATAGAATTGAGATTTATCAGTAAAGTTTCCTCTATTCATTCCATTATATCCGGCTTTTTTACTAACGTCCCCTAATTCAATCAATAGACGATCCTGATCCCTTGATAAATGTACCCTGCCGAACCCTTCAGTATAGATATAATTAACCATTCTATTTAGCAAGGACGAAGATTGATATGGATGAGACATCTATTATTTTAAATGTATATTCTTTTTTAAAATAAAACGTTTACATTGTACTAACTTGGGTAGATAATAAATAAAAAGGGGTTGAATGATCATGAAATTATTAACTAGTTTAGCCATCAATGCATTAGGTATCCTCGTCTTATTAATTCCGCTATGGTTAGTCAGTCGTAAAAATACTTCTATCTCCATGCGGCCTTTTTCTTCGGGCTTTTATACTTACGCTTGGAAATTTGAGACTAATAAACTGAAGCTATTGAACAGTCAAGTCTACGCCAAAGGGGCAGAAATCGGGACTCCTCAAGGGGATCGTTTTAAAATCAATGATATTAAAAAGACCGCCTACTTATTAGGTTTACAGGAACGTTTTGACTTCACCACTGAAAAGATAAGTTAAAAAGAGTCTGGAAAATAACTATTTTTATCTTTAATATCGATGGAACAAAAGCACATATTTTTGTGCTTAATTCAAATAGAGCGGCAACTCAAAATCGAGTTGCCGCTCTATTGCATTAATGCTCGGAAGCTAAACTATTTTTTGCTTGCTTCGCTTATTTGTCTATTAGGAATTAACCGTTTTTTTATCACGCAGATTGAAGTTCTTCCACTTTCTAACTTGTCTGCTGTAATTATTAAATGGTGAAACGGCATTGATGCGGATCCACTTAGCAACGGGCCACATTGCTTTAGTTGTAGCCCACTTGCGTTGACCAGGATTGAATAATTCATCATGGGACATTTCTTTGATCCATGAAATCAATTCGTTAACGGTACTACCCAGTTCTTCTTTTTCATTTTGCAAACCTTCAGAGCCATACTTGATATTGAAATCATGATAGAGCTGTTGCATTTGATCCCACTTGTAACCTGGGGTTGGAGTTGTTATCTTTGCTCCACCTGCTTCGGCTCTTTCCCATGATAAGATCATATTGATCCAACCAACTTGATATGAAAGCATCTCTCTAGGTGTTTTATCCACCTGCTCGATTCTTTCATCAGCAACCTCATCGCTGATACCCTCATATTCACCAATGAATTTATGATAACTCTCTCTGATTTGGTCTATCAATTCTTCTGAATTTTTATATACCTGCATGCCTTCGCTACCTTTCATTGATTTTATTCCCAATCTGGGAAACTCCCAATATCTATTATAGGCTTGAAGTTGTCATCTGACTAAAAAAAAGCTCATGATATAGCCAATTTGTTGTTGGAAAACGTTTTATTTATGTTATATTAATTGGTTATACAAAAAAATGGAGCTTTTTAGACAATGAAAAATGCCTAAGAAACTCCATTTTTTCTCAAAATTTAACAGCTATTAAAGATTTGGGTCCATTTTAAAAGTTAATTTACTCAATTCAGTTCCTTGCGTGATCAAGTCACCGAGATGTTCACGTGTTTTTTCATTAAAGTATTTTGCAATTTGGTGATTCTGTTGTGTTAAATAATCGGTTAAAGCTTGGCCTGACATATTAGCAGTCGCTTTATCGACGGCCGCTATCTTTTGTCTAGCCCAGATCGACAGTTCTTTTTGATAATCTAGATTAACTTGGGCAAACTCGCTGTAATGGCTCTCGACAATCATTGAAAGACTTTCATACAACCAATAAGAGCTCTTCAAATCCAATTTCTTTGGTACATAACTGTATGACTCATCAATGTCGTCAGCATTAGTAAAGAAAGGCACATAAGGCGTAAAACTAGGAATTCCTAGTGCCTTCCATTCGATCGCATTAGCAGGGAACTTTTGGGCATCCCGTAATTGTAAAATGTGGGAATTGGCCGTCCTGGACAAAGAAATAGCCCGATAACGTTGCTTTTCTTCGACAGTGCCACTCCCAAGCGGATCAAACGGCGTTTCGTTGTAGTGCGAGGCTAAAATATATTGAATATCTTCGACAGCAATCTTATGTTCTGGTTTTCTCAAAAAAGGTAGATCACTAGCTTCAGGATCTTGTTTTACCGAAGGATTGAGCACTTTTTGACCGTACCATACTCGCGGTGTGTTGTAATGACGATCTTGTTTAGTACTCGTTCCAAAAATATGACGGAAATTCCAAGTGTTGTCATCAGGGTTAAGATCATGCTCTGCAACAAATTCTTGAATTCCTGGTGACCATTGATAATTGGCAGGATCATTAAAATCAATCGTTTCGATTCCAATTTGATTGGCAGCGACCGCATAACAATCATCTGGAATTCTGATTGCCACCCAATGGTGTCCAGTCGCTATTTCCATATACCAAATTTCATTTTGATCAAAGAACTCCACTCCATTACTTTCAGTGGAACCATATTTAGCAATCAAATCGCCTAAATATTTAACCCCTTGGCGAGCTGAGTCGATGTAGGGCAAAACTAGTGTTGTTATTGAATCTTCTGCCACCCCGTTTTCAATCAAAGGATCGTATGCCAAAACTAACTCATTGGCAACGACGCTCTCGGTAGCGCTCAACCCCACATTCTGCTCATTGATACCGTCTTCCTCGTACCATCCCTCAGTTTGATCAGCATCAGGCGAAGCAGTGTAGCGATAACCGTTTTCTGGCAATTCAACACTTAACTTATTGTAAGGTGACGTGTAAGTCTCGTGGCGGTCTTTAACCGCTGGCACAACGATAAAACGTTTAGGCCAGTTAGCCACAAAATTATCTTCGTTCCGAGCAATATAATTAACCCCATCGATGGCGGCTTTCTTACCGACCATAATAGATGTACAGGCCATATGTTTTTGATTTCTCATCGTAAACTCCCCTCATAGACAAAACACTACTTAGTCTCCAAAAATCTCTTTCTTTAGTTTCAAAGCTGTTGGTGTCGTTGCCAGACCACCTTCTGCCGTCTCTTTAAAGATTGAAGGCATCTGTTGACCAACCTTATGCATTGCTTCAACCACTTCATCAACTGGAATTACACTCTTGATTCCAGCCAAAGCCATATCTGCTGAAATCATCGCCTGTGAGGAACCTAAAGCATTACGTTTGACACAAGGAACTTCAACTAAGCCTGCGACAGGATCACAGACTAAGCCCATCATATTTTGAAGCGTGATTGAGATAGCCTCTGCTGCCTGTTGAGCTGTACCACCTTTGGCACAAACTAAAGCAGCTGATGCCATTGCAGCAGCTGAACCAACTTCAGCCTGACAGCCACCTTCAGCTCCAGCAATCGAAGAGTTATTGGCAATTACTAATCCAAACGCACCGGCAGTAAAGAGGAAGTCTACTTGTTGGTCACGAGTTAAATGGAGTCGGTCACGATTAGCAACCAAAACACCAGCCAATACACCCGCACTACCAGCAGTCGGTGTAGCACAGATCAAGCCCATTTTAGCGTTGACTTCATTTACGGCCACAGCATTGCGAACTGCCTCAAGGATAGGCTCACCACTCAAAAAATCACCTTTTTTGAGATACTCGTCCATTAATTTGGCATCTCCACCAGTGAGACCAGTAACTGATTTAACACCAGCGACTCCTTCTTCAATCGACTTTTCCATAACCTCTAAGTTACGTTCCATCTGTTGGCGAATAAATTCTTTACTGCGCTGAGTATTTTCCATTTCTGTTTGAACCATTAAATCGGCGACTGAATCATAATCAGCACTTTTTTCGACTAATTCTTTAATTGTATAGAACATTTTTCAATCCCCTTATTCAAAATACGTCGCATTATCAACATTTGGTAAAGCTTTCAATCTAGCTAAGATTTCTGGACGATCACGACGCTCATCAACTTCGATAATCATAATCGCTTTTTCACCCTTAGCCGCTCTAGTAACAGTCATCGTACCGATATTGATCTTAAATTGGGAAAAAACATCGGTAACTTTTGCGATCATCCCGGCAATATCTTGATGAACAGTAATATAAGTTGGCGTTCCCAAACTCAACGACATCTTGAAACCATTGATTTCAGAGATTTGAATATTTCCTCCACCAATAGAAATTCCGGTAACTGATAATTCATGATCACCCTTCACTAAATTAATCTTAGCCGTATTAGGGTGATCAACTTTGTCACTCTTAGGAACAAAAGCAACTTTGATTCCTTGATCATAAGCAATCTTCAAAGAGTCGGCCAAATGCTCATCATCAGGCTCCATCCCTAACAAACCACCGACAATAGCAACATCAGTTCCATGACCACGGTACGTCTTAGCAAAAGATTCATACAAGTCGATAGTTATTTTGTCAGGCTGCTCGCCAAAAATATCATGCACGACTTTACCAATTCTAGCTGCACCAGCTGTATGCGAACTGCTTGGTCCTACCATGACTGGACCAATAATATCAAAGACACTTTTAAAACGAATATCCTTCATAATCAATACCTCGTGACTTTTTTCATTAACTAAATTTTACAATTAATAGATATTAAAATCATTATTATTTTCAGATAATAAAAGACCTAGCAATCAAAATTTGATCACTAGGCCCTCCTGTTTCCTAAGTTTTTTTAATTAAAGATTTGGATCCATCTTGAAAGTCAATTTGCTCAATTCAGTACCTTGAGTAACTAAGTCTGCCAAATGTGCCATTGTCTCTTCATTGTAGTGTTTTACAATCTCATGGTTTTGTTCTGTAAGGTAATCTGTCAAAGCATCGCCTGACATTGTAACAGCCTTCTTGTCAACTTCAGCAATCTTTCTGCGTGCCCATTCTGACAAAGCTTTTTGATAGTCTAGGTTAGGTTCGACGAATTCCTTGTAGTGTGACTCAACTACCATTGCCAAAGCTTCATACATCCAATAGGCACTCTTTAAGTCCATCTTTTCTGGAGTGTAGCTGTATGATTCATCAATGTCATTAGCATTAGTAAAGAATGGTACTTGTGGACAGAAGCTAGGAATACCAAAGCCAGTCCATTCAACACCAGCAGCTCCATTCTTATCTGAATCTCTCATTTGAAGGATATGGGAGTTGGCTGTACGTGATAGTGAAATAGCACGATAAGTCTTCTTGTCATGTTCACTGCCGCTACCAAGTGGATCATATTTTGTTTCATTGTAGTGTGACTTCAAAATATATTGAATGTCTTCCACAGCAATCTTGTGGTCTGGTTTTCTGATAAATGGCAGCTCAGCTGATTCTGGGTCTTGTGTGTCATCAGATGGGTTCAAATAACGTTGGGCAAACCATACACGAGGTGTGTTGTAGTGATGATCTTTTTCAGTATCTGTACCAAAGATATGACGGAAATCCCAACGATCAAAATCAGGGTTTAAGTCATGTTCGGAAACAAATTCTTGGATACCATCAGCCCACATGTAGTTGTCAGGATCGTTAAAATCAATATCTTGGATAGCTACTTGGTTAGCAGCGACTGCATAACAATCATCGGGGATACGTACAGCTACCCATTGATGTCCAGTTACGACTTCCATATACCAAACTTCATTCTTGTCGTTGAATTGAAGTCCATTACCTTCAGCTGAACCATATTTAGCAACCAATTTACCTAAGTATTCAACTCCATGACGAGCTGAATCGATATATGGCAAAACTAAAGTTGCAAGCGAGTCTTCAGCTAGTCCATTCTTAACGTATGGATCAAAGGCAAGAACTTTTTCATTGGCATAAACACTTTCAGTTGCACTCATACCAACGTTCTTTTCGTTAAATCCATCTTCTTCATTAGGACCGGTACTTTGATCGGCATCAAGTGTCGATGTATAACGATAGCCGCTTTCTGGATAAGGTGCTGTCATTTGATTATATGGTGAAGTATATGTTTCGTGACGTCCTGAAACTGCAGGTTGTACAATGATCCGTTTTCTGTAGATAGCATTGAGACGGTCTTCATTTCTGGAAATATAAGTTGCTCCGTCCATTGAAGCCTTCTTACCTACCATGATTGATGTACAAGCTGATAATTCGATACGATCTGTCATTTTAATATCCCCCATTAATTTATTTTTATAATACCTATGATACACGTTCAATTAGATGATCAACATTCTCAATTTGTTGTAAAAACAAAATTAATCTCGTATAGCGATATTGGTCAGTATCTGGGAATTTTTCGGCCAGTTCCTTACCAATTTCGTAGGCATTACGATGACCATTGACCTTAGTAAAGACGTAACTGCCATACTCGTCTAATTCCAAATAAGTTTTCTCAGGAATTCTGACATGCAGCTTCCGGAAAAACTTCTGAATCGGATGATCTTGTTCACGCACGATGGTAATGATACCGGCTTTTCTTTCAAAAGTTACTGCCGGATTCTTTTTAAAAACCATCTTCTTTAAATCTGCTTCAGTCAATTGTGGACGTTTTGCCATTTTTATCGCCCCTTAATTATTTTGTTTCTTTTTTAATATTTAATAATGGAATAATAATGCTTACTACTAGGACTGCCAAGAGGATCAAGCCCATTTCATTGCTGCCGGCAAAGCCGGATGGCATCTTGCCACTCAAGACACCAGTTACGTGCAAGATAATACCAATCAAACCAATAATTGAACCACCAGCGATTAAACCAGATGAAAGACTGACACCACTTTGCACACGTCTGTCCTTGAGTTCATTATCTGCCGTAACTTTTTCGATCAATAGTTTGATCAAAGCACCGACTAAGATAATTGAAGTCGTGGAAATTGGTAGATAGAATCCTAAAGCAACCGTCATAATTGATAAACCTAACATCCAACAAACGATGGCCATAACGACACCGATGATGATCATGATCCAAGGCAAATTTCCAGACATGATACCGGTCGTCAATGTAGCAATCAAGTTAGCTTGAGGCATACCAAATGGTGGATTTGAACCTGTAATTTTAAGTTGAGGTTCAAGGATTACTGTAGTACCAACTACAACAATGACACCAATCATGGCAGCAATCATGAAGTATCTCATCATTTCATTCTTGTTACCACCGATAATATAGTTAACCTTTTGTGTCTGCATGTAGGCACCACCAACAGAAATAGCTGTAACGATGAAGACACCGAATAGTAATAGTGTTTGATTATGTGCATTGCTAGTCCAGCCACAAATGACAAAGACTAAAGTCATAATAACTAATGAAGCAATTGTCATACCGGAAACTGGAGCGTTAGAACAGCCAATCGTACCAGCTAAACGTGCTGAAACGATAACGAATAATAGAGCTAAAATCAAAGCTAAAATACCACCAACAAAGGCCATGGCGATATTGCCAGAAATAAAGAAACCAACAACGAAGATAGCGATAACAGCGATAACTAAAGACCAAATACCTAGCATATTGCGATCGTCACCACCACTGTTTCTGGCATTAAGAGTTTTCTTAATTGAAGTAACGATAACTGGAATCAATTTAACCGCACCAACGATACCACCACAGAGCATCATCCCGGCACCGATATATTTCGAATAAGAACCGGCAACTTGGTCGACACCCATCTGGTTAACCGCGATGGAAACATCATTCCAGTCTTTAGCATGATTCCCAGCCATTTGCGTAAAATTAGCAATCAATGGCGTAATAGCAAAGTTAGAAAGAATCGACCCAGCAAACATCGTTAAAGCAACATCTAGCCCGACTACGAAACCAATTCCGGCTAACATTGGATTAACTTCGGTCGACATCTTCCAACGATAAAACGAGTTACCGATGTAGGTGATCGTACTATTGACCCAGCCAAATACTTGCGTCGTCAAAAGTGTCAAAATACCACCGATTCCAAAACCGATCCCCATAAATTTCAGAGAATCACCACCAGCTTCAGAAGCAACTAAGGCTTCCGAGATAGCCATTGATTCTGGATATACCAGCCTGCCATGCTCTTCAACAACCAAATAGTTTTGAACTAAGGAGGCCGTCCCAATTGCAAAGAGTACCGCTAAGGCTCCGACAAAAACCCCAGAGATAAAATTGACGCGTCCACCAATGATAATAATTGCAGGTAGAACATAAATCATCCCACTGGCAATGGATTCACCACCACTGGACATTCCTTGCATGAGATTTTTTCCCAGGATACCTTTCTTCTTGGCAAAAGCCGCAATCAAACCAGAACCAATAATTGACCCTGGAATACCAGCAGCAACCGTCAATCCAGCCTTCATTCCTGAATAAGCTGTCGAAGCGGCAAAGATAACTGCCAAGATGGCACCCATAATCATGACCACAGAATTGCCGCCATGATTATCTTGATCAGTCACATACGGTACATATTTTTCTCCAGATATGCCACCGTAAGCTGACTTAGATAAACTTTTCTTCATCTAAAACATCCCCTAACTTATAAAGTGGTTCGTTTCGCTCAAGAAATAATTATCATTTTCTCCTTTGTTTGATTTCATTTTTATGGTAACGCTTACAGACATTTAAAACAACCAAATTTTGTGATTAAAATCACATTTTCTTTAAATAAAGTCACAGAATTGCCAACGTGTGTAGGTTTTGTGAACATGTGTATACACATGGTTAACAGTGGAAACTGATATAAGTGCGTATCCCTCCATTCTAAGGTTCATTATATAAATCATATAAAAGCTTTATTTTGATAAGATGGAATTTACTTAATAACCTTGCCCACTATGGATTATAGAAGCTTTACTTTCATATAACAAAAAAATCCCACAAATTAATGTGAGATTTTTCATCATTTTTTCTTATTAGTAGCCAACTTGTTTCTTAACTCAACGATAAACAAAATAGCTACAACAAAGGTACTGACAGTCGTAAGATTTAAGCCAAAATTCACTAGATCGAATAATCCTAAGAGGATCAAAGCAGCTACCGCTAAATAACTAAACCAAATTTTCATAATTAGGCTTTAGCTTCTTCACGGTGCATTTCAGCTTGTTTTGCGGCTACACGTTCACTGATCTTCATGAATGGTAGATACAAAGCAACACCGACTGCCAAAATTATGACTTGTAGTACGACTGAACGCCAATCACCTGCAGTTGATAGATATGGTCCAATCAGTGGAGGTGTGGTCCATGGAACTAAGACGACGGTTCTTGAAACCCAGCCGAACAAGGTTGCATAGTAACCCATCAAAGCACCAATCACTGGGAACAAGACGAATGGAATCATCATAGGTAGGTTGAAGACAATTGGATAACCAAAGATCATAGGTTCATTGATATTGAAAATACCAGGTGCCAATGAAAGTTTTGCCACGTCTCGACTAGACTTAACTTTACTGAATAATAGAATAGCAATAATTAATGAAATAGTTGAACCAGAACCACCAACTAGTACGTAGTTTGAAACGAATGAAGTTGTGATGATGTTAGGAATAGCTGCATGATGAGCATAAGCTAACATATTCTGATTCATGTTGATCAAAACAAGTGGGTCCATCAAAGAACCTGAAATAACAGTTTGGTGAATACCCAAAGTAAAGAGGAAGTTAGCACAGAAGTAAATGACACAGAAACCGACGATACTTGTGTTGAAACCTCTGAGTGGTTCTTGAATCCAATTCTTGATCAAATTGATCAAATCGGCATTGAATAGACCTGATAGTAATGCAGCAATCAATGCAAAGAGTGACATCAAAATCAAAGCAGGAATCAAAACACTGAATGATTGACTGACTGCAGGTGGAACATTTTCACCCAAATTAATTTGTAACTTTTTAATTCCGGCTAGTTTGATAAAAATGGCTGTGGCAACCAAACCAACGATAATACCACCGAACATACCTTGTGTACCGGTATTTAAATAACTCATACCACCAGTAACAGTATGCATCGTTTTCCCATTTAGACCGGTTAAAGAAATTTGACCTGGCATCATGATAAAGAGTGAAGCCAAAGCCATTGCGGCTGCAGCAATAGGATTATTAAAGCCTTTATTACGAGCCAACATGTAACCGATCATTGGTGCAACCAAAACACCAGCGACATTTAAAGTACCATTTGCGATGGCATTACCAAAGACTTGAACTTTAGCCAATGTGGCACCCTTGAATAGCCAAACAAAAACTGTGTTATTTAACAGTGTTCCTAATCCAGCAATAATGAACACTGGTAAGATAACCGCGAAAGCATCACGAAGTGACCTTAGATAAACCCAATTACCAACAGTCACTGAAACTTTAGTGAACTTGTCAAGAAATGAACTATGTTCTAGTTTTTCTGACGTTGTTTCATTACTTTCCATAATTTCGCCCCCAAAATATCTTTTAGATTATTTCAAATCTGATAAATCTGCACCATTAGTAGCGATAACATGTTGCAACCACCAATAGCTCTTCTTTGGTACACGTTTCATATCCTTCAAATCATGGTTGGTACGGTTGACATAAACCGTTCCATAACGTTTATCCATATTTCCGCTGGAACTTGGAATATCGATCAATCCCCAGCCAAGATATCCAAGCACTTTAACCCCATCTTTGAAAATGGCATCTTTCATAGCTTGAATATGTTCGCGATGATACTCGATCCGTTCGTTGTCTTGAATTTCATTACCATCGAATTTCTCACGCAAACCGATACCATTCTCAATCGGAAACATAGGTACGCTATATTCGTTATAAACTTTTGTCAAAACATCTCTAAATCCTAATGGATCAATTTGCCAACCGAATTCGGATGCCTTGAGATAAGGATTCTTTTCGTTTCCTTTATCAAGATAATAATTAGGAATTGTACCTTCTGGAACTGCTTTGGAATTAATGGTGTCGCTTCTATAATAGCTAAATGCAATAAAATCAGATGAAACCTTAACCAAAGTATCCGAATCTTCCTCACGATAATCCATATCGATTGCACGATTCTTGACAAAAGTCATAACTTCATTTGAATAACGACCATAAACAAACACATCCAAGAGATCATTATTCATGAATTCATTGATCTGGCGTGCATAAAGAATATCTTTTGGATCAGATGTTGCTGGATAAACTTCACTATAAGCTAACATTCCTCCAATCAGGCAATCAGTCTGGTCATGAATATAATTTGCTACTCCGGCATGTACCAGCATAACGTGATGACTTATTTGATACAATTCATCGACCGTCTTGTCACCAGTCAAGTACCCTGCAATTCGGAATGCTTCACTAGAATGATATAGATTTTGCTCGTTGAAAGTGATCCAGTATTTTACTCGATCACCGAAACGTTTAACCATTTCCCGGCCGTAACGAACAAAAGCGTCGACCACATGTCGAGACAAGAAGCCGTTGTATTCCTCAGCTAAATGCAGCGGCATATCGAAGTGATATAGACAAATCATTGGCGTTATATTGCGTTTCAACAAAGCGTCAATCAAATCACTGTAAAATTGAATGCCTTCTTCATTGAACTCACCATCGCCTTGCGGATTGACTCGGCTCCAAGAAATTTGAAAACGATAAAAATTCATCCCTTGTTGTGCCATCAGATCAAAATCCTCGTTGTAACGATGATACTCATCAATCGCATCATGCCAATCAGAACTATTCTCTGTAGCAGGTCGAATATCATAAACCGACTTGCCCTTACCTCCAAGATCATAGGCTCCTTCAGTTTGCATGCTCGAAGTGGAGTTACCCCAAAAGAAATTCTCTGGTAATTTTTCTGTCATATCCACCTTCCTCTCTGTTGTTTATTTTTGAATACGCTTTCAGTATAGACTCACTTTCGAGATATGTGAATATTTATTTTTATAAAAGTATATGCTTTTATTCCCAACAATTATTTCTTTTTAATGATAAAATAGCAGTAATAAGTTGGGGAGATTGGAACAATGGCCTATAAATACAAAGAAGTAGCGGATCAAATTCGTACACAAATTCAAAATGGTATCTATGCTCCAGGTGAATTATTGCCAGACCAAAATCAAATTGCCAAAGTTTTTTCAACCACACGGATCACTGTTCATAAGGCGTTACAGTTATTGATGGTTGAAGGAATGATCTATTCGAAGCGAGGTTCAGGAACCTACGTTAGAAAAGATTATAATCAGGCCGAACATGACAGCGAGTATGGTAAAGTTTCACCTATCGATAAACCTCTAGGGGCAACCATGACCAATCAGGGTAAAAAAGTTACCAGTAAAGTACTTGAATTATCCGCTCGAATTCCTACCAAGGATGAAGCTGACAAACTGTTGATTCCAGAAACTGAGCCCGTCTACGTTATTCGGAGGATTCGTTTCGTCAATGGTGTCGTCTTTGCTTCAGAACACACCGTCATGCCGACCTCAATCACAACTCTGACTACGGATATCTTGGAAGGTTCAATCTATGGACATTTACAAGAAGCCGGCTTACACATTGAAGGTTCTCACCGTATCATCAGCGCTGATACCGCTAAACCAACTGATGTCGAAAATGGACTAGCTGAGAAAATCGGTGAACCCGTTTTAGTTATCAATCAGTTGAGTTACCTCGATGACGGCCAGCCTTTCGAAATTTCCGAATCTCGTTTCCCTTATAAGACAAGTAAACTAACCGCCGACATAACGCTATAACAGCAAAAAACACCCGCTGATTCCTTAGATGAATCAACGGGTGTTTTGAGTTTAATAAGTGGTATTAGTATAGTACATCGTATCTAACCCATAAGTATCATAATCTGTATTTTCAGGGTCACTGAAAAATGTTTCATTCTTAGCATTGAGCTTAGTTTCAGTATTATCCAAAGTTTGCTTAGTTAAATGAAGATTGTCACGTAGCTTATCGGATGCCTTTTGCATGGTAGCTGTTGGCAAAACTTGATAAGAACTTCCATTGATCCAAGCAGTTTGTCCTTGCAGTTGATTGAAATTCATTGACTTAGAAGTATTATGATACTTCAAGACAATCTGATCAATTTCTGAAGTAGTCAGATCAGTGTTGATATCGTTGCCTAAATCTTTGATCAAACTAGGAATTTTAACAATATACTTCGGTTGTTCCATCTTTTTGACTACAGCTTTAAGAATCTGCTGCTGACGAATCTGGCGGCCATAGTCTCCACGGGGATCTTGATAGCGCATCCGTGCATATGTCAAAGCCTCTTTACCGTTCAAATGATGGGTTCCCTTAGGTACCGTCACTCCATCAAAGGACACATCCATCGGACTAGTTATCGTCACCCCTCCTACAAAGTCAACCGTCTTTTTCAAAGCTTCCATGTTAATTGCTACATGATAATCGACTGGTACTCCTAATAAACTGCCAACCGTGCTCTTAGCCATCTTGGACAATCCAATATTATAAGCTGCATTGATCTTTTGAACATTCTTAGGAGTATCTCCGACCATTTCTGCCAAAGAATCACGGGGAATCGAATAAGCCACCATCTTTTTCTTTTGAGGATTGAGCGTCAGTAGCATCATTGTATCAGAATTACCCCGGTCAACTCGTCCATCAGTTCCCGTATCGGCTCCTAATAACAGAATCGAAAAAGGTTTACCTTGATCAATTTTTTTGGACACACTAGCTTTATTTGTATTCAAAGCCTTCAAAGACTGCTGGGTTCGATAAATAAAGATTCCACCAACAGCTAAAAAGACAACTAAAATTAGACCAATTATTAAAGAAATTATTTTAAATTTTTTCATTATTATTTCCTACATTTTGTTAGAAATAATTATAAAACTAATTTTGTCTTACTCGCAAATAATTTGGTAATAAGTCTTCAAGATGTAAATAACTGTATTTATATGAACGTGACTTGTGCTTCAACAACCGAGACAGCTATTTTGTTAAATAGACAAAATGTACATTAAAAATTGAAAGTGATATTCTTAACGTCAAAAAGTTGTAAATAATAATTAGGAGGATTAATCATGGCACAACTAGCTGATACTTTAATCGTAATTGATCTCCAAAACGCCTTACAAGATTGTTATGACTTCAATAATTTGATTGAAAAAACTAATCTACGCATTCAGTCCTATCGAAAAGAAAATCGACCAATCATTTTTATCCAACACCATGACCAAGACTTAATCAAAGGGAGTGAGGATTGGCAACTTTTTGACGGATTAGATTTTAAAAAATCAGATTTGTTCAGTGAAAAAGCTCATGCCAATGCCTTCTATCACACTGATTTGCAACAAATTCTTCAAAGCCACAATCTGCAAGCTTTGGAAATCTGCGGCGCTCAAACTAATTATTGTTGTAACGCTACGATCATCATGGCACATGGTTTAGGATACAAGATCACCATGGGACATAACATGACGACCACGACTGATAACGATTATCTGGATACCACCTCAACTATTTCCTTTTTTGAAAATATTTGGAATCATCGATTCCTCAGTTTTGTAGAATAATAGCCTCAAGGTGCGCAAATATACTGCAATTATTGATAGAATATTATGTAAGATTCATGTATATGAAACGAGGGAAATTATATTATGTTTATTATTTTAGGATTAGCCTTAACTGTTTTAGCAATCTTGGCTATCGTTGGTTTCATTAGCAATTCAAAAACTTTTGGCACAAAGATAATATCTAGTAAATTGAGTTGGTATATCACAGCCTTGGTAATCGGTCTATTGATGATTGCTTATGGTATCTTCTTCTAAAATAGCTTTCGACTGATATTTTATGTGCCCCTAGAGTTAACTAAACTTTAGGGGTATTTTTGCGACTAAAAAAGACTACCTTTCACTATGGAAATAGTGGCAAGTAGTCTTAATGATTAATTAAAAACATCCTCATCTACAAATTCAGTATCTTCTACATCAACGTGACTAATCACTTCATTACTTTGATAAATACATTTGGTCTCTACACCAACATTTCCATCATCGATAGTAATCACGTCATAGTAAGTGGCATCGTAAACATAATGGATCTTATCGTTATCGCAGTTGATATGATAAGCGCTTGAATCAGCCGAATGCAGTAAAATATTGTCTCTTTCAAAAGACGTTTCAAAATGAATATGCCCTGAAAAGATAGCCTTCACCGAGGTATCCTTGACGACGCGCATCAAATCTTCTCCATCTTGTAAAATGCTGTATCTCATCTGATGAATTGCTGGTCCGTCAATTGGATGATGCAAGAAAATTACCGCATCATGTTTACTATTCATCAAATTATCTTCTAACCAGCTCAATTGTTGCTGGCCAATATAGCCTTGTTCATAATCGTGAAATTTGCTATCAAGAAAGTACAAGTCAGTTTTGCCAGCAGTAATTGAGTAATAATATTTACCTTGCGGCTCGCTTTTCAAATAACCAGAAAAGAAAGCTTTGCTCCTATCATGATTCCCCATGATAACTTGGAAGGGAACCTCTAAAAAGTCCTGATATTCTTGAATTATTTTAGCTAGTCTTTGATAATCTTGCTCATTTCCTTCATGAATCAAATCGCCCGTTATAACGATCAAATCAGGTTTATTTGGCATCTTAGCGATAGATTGAACGATGTTATCTAGCTTTTGATAGGGACTAACTTTTTGGTTATTAGCGTCAACGGCTCCTTGTGGCGTTAAGTGAGTATCAGTGATCTGGATAATTTTAAGTTTACTCATTGTTCCCCCAATATAAGTTCTCTTTTGTCTTCGTATCAAACAAAATCGATGATTTTTGATCAATTGTGATAAATACTTGTTCATTCAAAGTATAGGAATTCTCAGTCACTATGGCTTTCACATTTTTACCACTTTCCATTCTCAAAAGCAGCTGATTGAAGCGCCCGTAGTCAACGATTTCTTCGACGGTGGTAGCAATACTATAGTCGTTCATTTTTACTTTGGAACAATTCAAATGCTCTGGCCGTACGCCTAATAAATAATCTTGATAAGGCAAGTTATCGTTGGTTACTTGTAAGATGGTCTGACCATTTAAAATCAAGTTTTCTTCATCCAAACTAACATCTATGACATTTATTTGCGGTGTGCCAATGAACTGCGCTACAAACAAATTAGTCGGATGATTATAAATATTCTCCGGCTTATCGATCATCTGAATAATACCTTGATTCATCACGGCAATTCTGTCGCCAAGCGCCATCGCTTCTAGTTGATCATGTGTTACATAAACGATCGTTTGATGATTATTCTCATGTAAGTTTTGAATTTCATCCCTGGCCTTTTCCCGCAATTGCACATCAATATTGGAAAGAGGTTCATCCAAAAGAAAGATCTTACTCTTTTTAACCATACCTCGACCGACCGCCACCCGTTGTTTTTGACCACCAGATAATTGGGCCGGCAGTCTATCTTGATAATCTTCTAAGTTCAAAGTTTTCAAAGCTTTATCAATTGTAGTCTTTCGTTGTTGAGCTGGAACCTTATGAACTTTGAGCGCATATTCCAGATTTTGATAAACTGTCATGTTTGGGTACAGCGCATAATCTTGAAATACCATTGCGATCGTACTGCCATCGTTTTTAATTGAATCAAGACTCTGACCATCAATTTCGAGCTTTCCAGAAGTCGGTTTTTCTAAACCGGCGATCATTCTTAAAGTCGTCGATTTACCACAACCTGAGGGACCTAGTAAAACTAAAAATTCACCCGCTTTTATTTTAAGATCCATATTATTGATAATTTTCGTATTCTTGAATTGTTTACAAACACCAGTTAACTCAATTGTTGCATTATTCTCATTCATTAATGAATTTCTCCTACTTTAAACCGCTGTTACTAATACTGTTTAGAATATATTTTTGAAATACAAGGTAGATGATCAAAGGAAGAATCACCATGATCGTCGATAGAGCCATTGCCAGTGGAAAATTGGTCCCACCTTCACTTGAAATATAATTTTGTAATGCCAATGGTAACGTGAAGCTGGTCTTGTCTTTTAAGATCAACGTTGGCCAAACATACTCATTCCACGAGTTGATGAAAAAGATGGCTCCAACACTAACGATACTTGGCTTCAAAATTGGGATAATGATATTCAAAAAGATTTTCCGGTTAGGTATATTATCCACACGGGCCGCATCAATCAAGCTTCTTGGTATCTTCTCCATTGTCTTCAAGAAAATCATGATCCCGGTCGCATCACATAATTGTGGCAAAGCGACACCCAAAACATTATTCATCAGGTTTAATTTTGAAATCACTAAATAATTTGGAATCATAACAATCGTAAAAGGCACAAAAATTGTTGCTACAAAGACTAAGTAGATCCACATTTTTCCTTTAAATTCATAATTTCTAAAGGCATAGGCCGTCAATAATCCAGTTGCTAATTTTCCAATGGTTACGATTGAAGCCATCAAAAAAGTATTACCTGTTAGTCCCAACAAATTAATCTGTTTGTTCAATAAGGCGTAATTTTCCAAAGTTGGATGCAACGGTATCAGATTCAGCATCGTACTATATGAATCACGTAACGTTTTAAACGAATTCGAAATCATAAACAGGATTGGCAATAACGAAGAGACGACTATCAAAAGGAGCAGCAAGTGCCACAAGTTGATTTTTTTCCTAAACATATTGCTTAGTCCTCCCTTCCACAAACCGAATTTCAATGAACAATAGAATTAAAAAGATTATAAAGGTAACTATTGCTAAGGCCGAAGAAGTTCCAGTTTTGTATAAAACGAAGGCATTCAAGTATGTCTGATAGATCATATTGGAAGATCCGTAGTAAGGACCACCAGTCGTAATTACATTAATCGGCGTAAAAACATACTGCAGCCCTTGAACAATAGTTAAAATCAAAACATAAATCCCAATTCCACGGTTCATCGGTAATATCACATTCCAAATCAGTTTCCACTTGGGGATATTATCCACCGTGGCAGCGTCGATAATATTCTTCGGAATTGAACCCAAACCAGTCAAAAGCAGGATGAAATTATATCCAAAAACTTTCCAATTAGTAATAATGCAGATCACTGTAATGGCCATAATTCCCGAATTAGTCCAGTTTGGAAAATTAATACCAAAGTTTCGCAGAATGTATCCAACTGGTCCTGAGACTGGATTCAAGATCCAAGTAAAAGCCATTGCTCCAACAACTAATGAGAATAAACTAGGAATGAAGAACAATACTTTATATGTCCCTTGCATTTTTTTGATAAAGAATTTCACTACCAGCGAGATGAAATAAGGAAACACAAAATTCATAATTACCAAAAAGACAATATAGATCAAGGTATTGCCAATCACCTTTTGATTTACAGGATCTGTGAACACTTCAATGTAGTTTCTAAAACCAACAAACTCTTTTGTCGGTGCAATTAGGTTCCAATCAAAAAAGCTTAGATAGAAAGTGTAAAGAATCGGCACTATCATAAATACCGTCAATAAAATTGCCGTTGGCAATAAATAAAGAAATGGTAATATTTTTTTACTTCTGTTGTGCATTTATCTTGTCCTGAGCTGTTTTTAGAGTTGATGCTACATCACTGCCTGACAAAATCTTATCCCGGGCATCGATCATTGATTGTTCAGCTTGTAGACCTTTCTTAGGGAATGATGTCCAAGGAATTGCTTTATCTAAAGTCTTAACCGCTGGGTCCATCATTGGATTTGCTTTAACATAATCTTTGAATTCACTTGAATTTAAGGCCACTTTCGTAGATGGCAAATAACCAGTTCCCTTACTCCAAGCTACCGCCGATTCAGCTTTGTACATCCACTTTTCAAATTGCCAAGCTGCTTTTTGTTGTTCAGAATCTTGAGCAGTAATAGCGAGCATTGATCCGCCGACAGGTACAACTGTTTGATGACCTTTGAAATGTGGTGCAACTATTGCTATAGCATTGAAACTAGCACTCTTTTTAATGTGAGAAGCTTGGGCAATAGTCGTAAAAGCCATTGCTACATCGCCTTTCACGAATGAATCCATTCCTTGAGCCCATGGTGTATGAAGGGCTAATTTATCATTGACCATTTCTTGATAATATTTATATGCATTAATACCATCTGTACTGCCAAATGCGGCTTTACCACTCTTTTGAATCTTCGCTCCATTACTTAACATAAGTGCTTGTTGAGCCCAAGTATCACCAGGTTCTTGAATATAAAGTCCGTATTTTCCAGATTGATCATGAATCTTCTTTGAGGCTTTTTTAACACCTTCCCAAGTAGTTAGTGAATCTTCAGAGATATTATATTTACTCAAAATATCTTTGTTTAAGAATAATACCGGTGTACTCAATGAATATGGCAATCCGACCAAATTACCTTTACTATCCTTAGCAAAATCTAGCGTTCTTTTAACAAAGTTTGTCTCGATAAATTTATTGTTACCATCGAATTTTTTCGCTGCGTCCGTTGGCGTCATATATTTAAAATTACTTGCAAAATAGTTATCATAAGCCCAGCCAACTTGAACAACATCAGGAACCTTCCCAGAGGCTTGAGCTGATTGTAAGTTTTGCATTAATCCCTTATACATATCAGGATTATACTTAGCAGTAACTTTAATATTCTTATGTGTTGAATTAAACTTTTTAACTAAATCGTCAACAGTGGCACCACCTTGAGTTTGTGCATTAACGTGCCAATAAGTTATGTGTTTGACTGACGAAGCCGAAGTTTTTTTGCTACAACCAGTAAAAACGACTCCCATCAGTAAGATCCCCATTAATAATAAAACTTTCCCTATATTGCTATGTTTCATACTAATTTCCTCCATTCAATACCATAAATGTTAAGGAAAAAATGTATAAATAAAGTATGTTTAATGTTTAGAATCTGCAAAGTTTGTGTATATTTTCTTTACAAAAAAAAGACCACTTGAAGTGATCTTTTACTAGAAATCAAGGATATGTAACGAAACTATGAACGATCTCATAGCCAGTCAAATGTTGATCGTCAAGTTCATCGTTGATGATTCGATCGGGAAATTCAGCATGGTCGATTTCGTAAACTAAGAAGTATTTTGATTTGTCATCTGATGCATACCAGCGACCGATTGCCGACAATGTTGGACATGTATCAGGATAAAATTTCACGGGACGACCAAAGTCGATCGTAATAATTTCACCCTGCAAAAAAGTAACCAATTTTTGACCAAACGTTTTACTCATTTACACTCACCCCTATTAGATATGCCATCTATGTAACCGCTTACTTTATCACTGATAATATACCACCATTTTTAACTTTAATGTATTTTATTTTAGTTTCATTTTTGGGGAGTGCAGTTGTTTGGGTTCACTGCCGTCATCCGCTCCAGTTCTGGGGGATATGGAACGTGGTGGGCCGACTTGGAGCCAAGAAGACCGCTTGTCTTCAAGCTCGTCCTTTTACTAAATTGGCAAAAGACGCCAATTAAGTAAAATTTCACCACTGATATCCCCCAGAACTTCCGCTCCTGACTAGGGTTACTGCATATTTTATTTGTTAGTGATATGTATAGGAATCCTACGTTCCTTATTTTGCTTGGTAGGAGTGGAAGCTGGAAAACCTTGATGCTTAAGAGCAAAAGATAAAAAGCAAGACAAAAAAAGTATTGAATTGACTTATGTTTATATCAATTCAATACATTATTTACTTTCTATCAAAGATATTAATTCATTTAAAGACACCGGTTCATTTTATCTTTTAAGGATTTAAATTTTTGACTTTAATCTTTAGCCTTTGAACTTGCCTTAGCTCTTGAACTTGTTCACTTGAGGGTTATCCAAACATGTTTTAACAACCTAGGCTGTAGTGAGAGCTCTGAGGGGTCTCAGCCATGAAATTGTTCTTAGTGGGCGAAGCACACTTAGAACAAGGCTCGACTTTGAAACAATTGCGAACTTCAATTGGTTCAAAGCGATGCCCATGGCGTTCCAGACCCCTCAGAGCCGAACGGAAGCCGGCAGTGAACTTATAAACTACATGTACTTTTCAAGTGCCATCTTAAACTTCTCTTCAGGTTGATAACCAACCAAACGGCCAACCACGTTGCCATCCTTCTTGATGATGAAAGTTGGAATACCTTGGATACCAAAATTGTTTGGTGTCTCTGGATTGTGATCAACATTCATTGAAGTAAACTTGATCTTGTCCCCTAACTCATCCTTAGAAGATAACTTCTCCAAGATTGGGTTCATCATTTTACATGGAGGACACCAATCTGCATTAAAATCAGTAATAACTAGTCCTGTACTAGTTTCATCGTTATACGTCTTGTCTGTTAGCTCAGTAATATTAGCCATTATTCAATTCTCCTTCTCATTAACTTTGCATATACAATATACCCCCTAGGGTAAATTCACGCAAATATTTTGTTTTACTAGCATTTATCCTTTTAAAAAAGCAAATATTTGCTTACCGGTACCCGTGCGGGTATACTTTAAATAAGAAATTAATTTGGGAGGTTATTATGGCTCAAACACCCGAAGAAAATGTGGCGGCGAGAAAAAAAATCACTACTCGGCTCAAGCGTTCCCGTGGACAGCTCGACGCTGTTTTGAGAATGATGGACGAAGATAAACCCTGTGATGATATTTTAATGCAATTATCCGCTGTTAAATCTAGCGTTGATAAGGCGATGAAGTTGGTCATTGCTCAAAATATCCGCCAAAATACTGACTGTAAAGATTCAGCTCAATTAGCGGAATTACAAAAATCTCTTGATTTGATGTTAAAGACAAAATAAGTTTTGGAAAATATCTTTACCCAATTTTCACATAATAAATATCCCAGTGAATTAACCATCACAGATGATTGATTCCTGGGATTTTTTGCGAAGAAATTGTAATTCTTAGTCAAACTTATTTTACAAAACGAATAATTAAAGCATCAATCCGACTGAATAGTGAATTGCCATTGTGATTAGACCAACGATAATATTTCTGATCATAGCAGTTTTGACCAAACCATCACCTAACTTTGCACTTAAGAAGCCAGTTAAGGCCACGGACAAAGTCACAGCTAAAATTGTACCGGGCCATTGAATTGACACTGGTAAAAAGGTCATTGCGACTAATGGGAAAATTCCACCGGAAGCGGCTGAAACTAGTGAAGAAAAGGCGGCATCCCAAGGATTCATATAGTGGCCTAGTTGCAAATCATACTTAACTCGAACGACTGTCCCTAGGGCATCTTTTTTCATCAATTCTTCAGCAATCTTTGTAGCTGTATCTTTGGTAACGCCACGTTCTACATAGTAATTAGCTACCACAGCTAGTTCACTTTCATAATCGGTCTTGATTAGGTCACGTTCTTTTTCAATTGCAGCTCTTTCGGTATCCTTTTGAGAGCTAACGGAAGCATATTCTCCTGAAGCCATTGAAAAAGCACATGCTAACAAATCTGACAAACCGGCAATAAAGATCGTAAATTGATTGGTTGTCGCAACCGCCACTGAGAAAAGTACGCCGACGACTGTCAAGATACCATCATTTGAGCCTAAGACACCTGCTCGCAAGGTATTAGAACGTTCTGCCATGGTCTTTTTTTGTTTTCTTGGTTTAGAAATTGTCACTTGTTTCATTATCTTCACTCCCTATTAATGCGCAAACAGCGAACCGATCGCATAAGTTACAAACATTGTTAATAATCCTGAAACCACATTTCTAATAACCGCTTTGAAACGATTGGCTCCACCTAAAGCTGCTGCTGTATATCCTGTAATCGACAAGGCAATGATGACAGCGATAACGGTCGCAACCATCTTAATATCTTGGGGAAACATTGTAATTGAAACTAGTGGCAAGATCGAACCGGTAGGAAATGAAATCATTGATGCCAAAGCAGCCGCAATCGCACTAGTCTTTTCTTTCGGATTAAAACCATATCTTTCACGGACTGCTACGTCCAAAGGATCATCGCTCAACATTTCTTGAGTAGCTTGTGTGGCTAACTCATTGGAAATCCCGGTTGCTTGATACTTGTCACGAATAAAGCTGAACTCTTCTTCATAATGACCATCTAACGCCGAAGATTCTTTCTCTAGAGCTCGTTTTTCACTATCACGTTGAGTACTAACCGAGACCCATTCACCCATCGCCATTGAAATAGTTCCAGCTAGCATACCTGCAATTCCTGATAGAAAAATGGCTCGACTATTACTCTGTGCACTGGCAACACCGATTACGATCCCGGCAACTGAAACAATCCCATCATTGGCACCCATGACGCTGGCCCGCATAACGTTGATTTTTTCAGCTAAGCTTCGTTGTTTCTTTTCTTTAGCCATATTTTGTCACTCCTTAGCTTTATCTTACATTGGAATGGTTCTCACTTACTAACGAGTTCATACTAACGCATGTTTCTTTAAAAGTAAACAATTAACTGTTTCAACAAAAAGGATAGATTACTTGGAATTATCACAGACTCCGTATTATAATTAACTTGTAATGATTCTTAGGTAGAAAGGAAGATTGCTCATGGCTAGTAACGCAGTAATGGAGGAAACTCTGCAAGTTTTAAAAGATCATAAATTAAGAGTCACTCCGCAAAGACATATTATCTTGGCTTATATGGTTAGTCATCATAATCATCCCACGGTCGAAACAATCCGTGATGCCCTCAGTAAAGAATTACCAAATATCGGGTCATCTACGATCTACAATACGTTGAATACTTTTGTTGACCATCATCTCGTGGTTGAACTGCAAAATGGTGATGGTAGTACTCACTACGATTACTTTGGTTCACCCCACTATCATGCCATTTGTACTAACTGCGGTCGGATCGTTGACGTCACTTATCCTGGCTTTAGCGATACTGAAAAAAACCTCGAGCAAAAAACAGCTGAGATTTCTGGCTACATGATTTCCGGCAATCATATGGAAGTCTATGGTTTGTGTCCAGAATGTCAGATTAAATTAGGTATTAACAATGACTAAAAGTATCTATTTCCTCTGTAGCGGCAACTCCTGTCGTGGTCAGATGGCCTTGGGGTATACTAAAAAATACTTGCCCGATTGGGAAGTTCAAAGCGCTGGCGTACGGGCTGAAGCTATTGATCCCAAAGCTGTGCAAGTAATGGCCGAAGACAAGATCGATATTTCACAGCAGCAATCTAAAAAGATCGATGACTTATTCTTGAAACATGCCACGGTGATCGTTACTTTAAGCGGCGAGGCTCGAGACAAAAATATCATCCCTCAAGGAGCTCGCTGGTTGCACTGGCCTATCGCTGATCCTACCTTAACTAATGGCAATGATGACGAGATCATGCAGGCGTATCGTAGTGTCCGAGATGACATTAAACAACATATTTTAGAATTAACTGATTACATCAATAAACACCAATAAGCTAGGCCTTTGTGGGTCTAGCTATTTTTTTGTCGTCAACTAGATAGTAAAAATTACTATTTACATCTAAAAAGGATTAATGTAAGGTTAAATAGTATTTTTTATCATTAAGGAGAAAAGCATGAAATATCATAACCAAAAATTTTTCGGAATCATTTTTACTTTTTTAGCTTTCATTTTAATTCTGGCGGCTTGTTCTAACAAAACTGCTTCGACAAACCCCGATAAAATAAAAATTGTGACTACGACTGACTTTTACGCCGATGCTGCTAAGACAATCATTGGTAACAAAGGGTCTGTCACTTCCATTATTAATAGTCCCTCCGTTGACCCCCACGATTACGAACCAACGACTAACGTGGCAAAAATTGTCACTAAGGCCGACTTTGTTATCGCTAACGGCCTCGGTTATGACGCTTGGATGGATAAACTCAATACGAATGGTCAATACATCAAAATTGGCGAAAAAATTATGCACAAAAAGATCGGCGATAATCCGCACATCTGGTACGACCCGCAAACTATGATCCGCTACACTAATTACTTAACCAAAAAACTGAGCCAGAAATATCCTCAGGACAAAGCGTATTTTGAAAAGAATGCCCAAAAGTACTTAACTACGCTTGAACCTGTTCAAAATGAACTAATCCAATTAAAAAAAGCTGCTCAAAAGTTACCTAATAAAAATGTCTATGTCAGCGAACCAGTCTTTGATTATTCTTTAGCTGCCATTGGTTTAAAGGTCACAAATCAAAAATTCGAAGCCGCAATTGAAAATGGTACTGACCCTTCCCCAGCGGTAATCAAAGATATGCAAAAGGAAATTACTGACAAACAAATTGCTCTATTTGTCCTCAATACTCAAGCTGATAGCAATATCGTGGAGAATATGGTCAAACGTGTGCAAAAACAACAGTTGCCAATCTTAAAAGTCACTGAAACTTTACCCCAGGGCAAAAATTACCAGTCATGGATGTTGAGTCAATATCAAGCCTTAAACAAAATCCTAAAAAGTGAGTCCAAATAATGATTGAAGTCAATAATTTAACCAAAAAATTCGGCCAACAATTAGTTTTCAAAAAGATAAACTTTACTATCAAACAAGGGGAATTTGTCAGTTTGATTGGTACTAATGGCTCTGGTAAAACAACCTTGATTAAAATATTGTTAGGTATAGAGTCTCAGACTACTGGTCTTATTACTATCAATCAACGAAAGATCGGCTATGTTCCTCAGTTTCGCAATATAGATAACGATTATCCCTTGAGTATTAAACAATTTATCGATTTAAACTTAAAATTCACCCTTAACTTAAAGAAACGTCGTCAAAATAAGGCCCTGCTACAAAAAGTCATCACGAAAACGCAGCTTTCTCAGATCCAAGATCGTCCTTTAGGATTGATATCGGGCGGCGAGAAACAAAAAGCCTATTTAGCTCAAGCTTTGTTAACTCAACCTGACGTTTTGATCTTAGATGAAGCGACTGCTAGTTTAGATGTTGCTGTCAAAAGGCAATTAATGGATCTGGTGCGAGAATTAAATCAAAAAGAACAACTAACAGTAATCTTAATTACTCATGATTACGAATTAACCAAAGAATACACTGATCGAGTTTTATTATTTCAAGATAAGACCCTCAAAGAAATTGCCTTAACCGACGTCTCTGAAAATATGTTTGCGCAGGAGGAAAAAAATGTTTGCTTATGATTTTATGCGTAACGCCTTTATTGCCAGCACTTTTATCGCTATAACGGCGGGATTAGTTGGCGTCTTCGTCGTTGCCCGCAACATGTCCTTTTTGTCACACACCTTGTCCGAGATCGGTTTTGCTGGAGCTGCTTTTGGTATCTTGGTTGGTCTAACGCCGCTTGTAGGCATGATAATTTTTACGCTGATCAGTTCGATTGCGGTTGGCAAATTGAGTAATGAAGCCTCCCGCCGTGAAGCTTCCATCAGTGCAATTTCTTCACTATTTATCGGTTTAGGCATTCTCTTTTTATCGCTTTCTGCCCAATCCAGTAGCTATGCTACTAACATTCTCTTCGGAAGTATCGTCGGTATCAGCACACCAGAAGTCAAACAGTTACTAGTGCTTGCTTTGTTTGTAATAATCGCTTTTGTAAGTTTTTATAAACCGTTGGCTTTTGATTCATTCGACCACATTGGAGCACAGGCAGCTGGCCAAAATTCAACTTTTCTCTCCATTATCTTCTTAATCACTCTAGCTTTAAGCGTCAGTATCGGTGCACAGATTGTCGGTTCATTACTGGTCTTTGTATTGTTGACCCTACCCGCAGCCACGGCCAAATATCTCGTTCATACGGTTCCACAGATGATTTTAGTCTCCGTTGGATTATCTTTGATTGGCGTTTGGTTAGGTCTGTATCTGGCTTATATCACCAATTGGCCGGTAACCTTTTTTATTTCGACTTTTGAAGTCATGATGTATTTTTTCAGTTTAGGTTACAAAAATTGGAAATTAACTCACTAACGCTGTAGCAAAAAGGCCCCCCGCTTCTATAAATTTTAGAAGCGGAGGGCCTTTTTATCAGTCAAAGTCACCTTTAGCTTTTGATTATTTTTTAAACAAGCGGACACCTGTGATAACTGTAGCTATCAGACAAATGACAAAGGAGACTATGAAAGTAACGTGCATTCCAGTAATAAAGATCTCCGGTTGAGCTGGCAAATATGAAGTTACCGTTCGACCAGCGGCGTGGCTCATTGCAGAGAATAACACAGTCGTAGCAGCCGAAATACCAACAATCATGCCTAATTCTCGACCTAAAGCGCTAATCCCGCCAGCAATCCCAAAGTCTTTCACATCGACTGAACTCATAACGATCGAGTTGTTGGGAGCTTGGAAGATTCCATTTCCTAAGCCAACTAAGCCCACGAAAAACATGAAGATCAATAATGGCGAAGTTAAATTGACAAACAGATAACCGACCTGACTGATAGAAATCAAGATCAGACCGATAAACGTCAATAATTCTGGACCAATTTTATCCGAAATAGCACCGGCCACTGGGGCAACAACGACTTGCACGATAGGAAAAGTCATCAAAGCATAGCCGGCGTAATTAGCAGCCATACCACGAGCATTTTCCAAATAAAACGGTGATATAACGTTGAAGAAGAAATTAGCCACGAAAATTAAAAAGGCACAGAAGATACTAATTGAAAAATCAATATTTTTGAAGATCCGTAAATCTAAGACGGGATGTTCGATTCTTAGTTCGATCCGAACGAAGATAATAAAACTGATTAAAGCTACTAGGAACAATATTAAAATCACTGGCTGTAAGAAACCAATTTCTTGACCTAAGAAGACGCCAGCAAACAGTGTCACCATAACTAATGCAAATAAGAAAGAACCAATTTTATCGATTTTTTGCTTAGATAACGTAATATCTTTTGGCAAGACTCTCATTCCTAACAAAACTGCCACAATTCCAACAGGTACATTCATCCAAAAAATGTAGCCCCAAGGTAAGTGAGCTAAAATCAAACCACCGACACCAGGACCAGCAATACTGCCCAAAGCGACGAATGATCCAATCATCCCCAAAGCCCGGCCGCGTTCAGAAAAGGGAAATACTTCCGTGATAATTCCATTATTAGTACTCATTGTCATCGAAGCCCCAACAGCTTGTAATGATCTAGCAGCTAACAGAACAATCAATCCTGAATTAAAGCCACAGAGTAGTGAACCGACAGTAAATAAAATTGAACCAATTTTAAAAATTCTGATCTTTCCATAAGCGTCACCGAGCTTTCCAAATGGCAACAACAATGCACAGATGACAATCAAGTAAATTGAAACGACCCATTCGGCTTGATTCATCGGAATCTTTAAATCTTTACTCATTACTGGCAAAGCAATGTTGACGATACTTCCATCCAAAGTCGACATGAAAGTAAACATACAGACTGCTACCAATATTAACCAACGGTGTTTTTGAATTGCAGGATCTTTAGCAAAGCTTTCCATATATTAACGCCCCTTTTCGTTCTTCTAGAAGTTTACTAACCCAATCTACTTGAACTTGGGCATGTTTGATTTGTAATTGTTTGACCAACAGCGCATCCTCGATATCTTTTTGCAACATGTGTGGATTGTCTGCTAATTCTTCTTGTGAATCGATAATCTGTTGTAACTTGGTCATGGAAAAGTTACGAAAATCTGTTAGGACATTAACTTGTTGATTCTGATCTAACAAATGTAAAAATTGGATCTTCATCAAAAAAGTAAATTGTGTTTTCTTATTGATTGGAGTTGGTTCCGTAGCCATTTTAAAAAAATGTTGTCTGCCAGTGACCGTAATAGTTGCCAATTTCTGAGGGCGCCCACCACAAGATTCTTGATAATTTAATTTGATTTCACCAGCTTCAGCTAGTTTATCAAGGATCGGATATAGAGTGCCAAAACTGATCGTCTGATCGGCTCCAGCAATGCTTCTAAAAGCCTTGCGTAAGGCATATCCAGTCATTGGATTATCCATCAACTGTCCTAAGATAAATAGTTCGTACAAGTAATCGCCTGCTTTCCACAATTTCCCATTGTATATCGATTCGATACACTGTACAAGTTAAAGCAAAAAAAATAAGCAGAGCCTCAACAGACTTTGCCTATACTTCAACCTCTAGCTTCTTAATACATTCTGGACAGAGGCCATACACCTCAATCGTATGTCCTTCAATCATATATCCTGGCAATTGCTTTTCAAAAAACTCGATGGGACAAGACTCTATTTCCGTTACTTTGCCACAATTCTTGCAGACAAAGTGATGATGATGCCGATGATCAAAATCACACTGATATTTCACTAAAGTCTTATCCTTTTCTTGATATTCGACCAAACCAATTTCAGCGAACTCTTTCAAGTTACGATAGATCGTATTATTGCTCATCCCCGGGTAAAGGGTCCGCATATAATTTGCAATATCATTAATCGATACATACTGCACAGTAAACTTTTGTAGATAATCGATCAAGTCAGTTCTCTGCTTCGTTATCTTGTAATTGTTCTGTTTAAGAATCTTAAGTGCTTTTTCCAAAATCTCACCCTTTTCATTAGTCTTTTTAGTATAACACAATTAGTAATTATTACTATTTAATATATTTTAGTTAGAATTAAGACTGAATTGATATTATAATGATTAAAAATTAATCATTGGGAGATTTGTTAATGAAAAATACAATATTAATTGTCGAAGATGAACGTAGCCTTTCCAGCTATGTAAAAAAGGAGCTACAATTTGAGGATTTTGAGGTCGTCGTAGCCAATGATGGGGCTGAGGCGATGGACCTTTATGAAAAATATCAAAACGAATTACTCTTGATTTTATTGGATTGGATGTTGCCTAAACTTGATGGTATGGAAGTTTTGCGGCGAATTAGAAAGCACGATCAAGTACCCGTCATTGTGATGACCGCCCGCGACTACATCGGTGACAAAGTGGCTGGCCTGGATAACGGTGCGGACGACTACATCACTAAGCCGTTTGAAATTGAAGAATTATTAGCCCGAGTCCGTGTGATCCAACGACGCACAGAACATTTGGCTGAACCTGATCAGACATATCAAATTGCTGACTTAATTCTAAATACCAAGTCTCACCAAGTTACAAGAGATAATGAGAATGTCCAATTGACACGTCGAGAATATGACTTACTGTTGTTTTTCCTACAACACACTGGCAAAGTCTTCACACGTGATGAACTGCTTGATAACGTCTGGGGCGAAGACTTTCTCGGACAACAAAATGTGGTCGATGTCTATGTTGGATACTTACGTAACAAAGTTGACGGCAAAAATAATAAGCCTTTGATCCAAACTATTCGTGGCGTTGGCTATTCGCTTGAGGATGTGACCGAATGAATAATCCCAGATCATTAACTTATCAAGCCTTAATCAATCAAGGTATCCGGAGACTTGTCATCATCATTACCTTGTCTATCAGCGCTTTAATTTTGCTGGTAGTTGGGGTCCAACAGTACTCTCAAACAGTTCATGAAGCCAACGGACAAATGATGAGTCTCTATCGAGCTAACATTGATGATATCCCCAGTTTCATTCAGTGGAATAATCAAAACAACCGTCACACCAAACAAAATACTATTATCCGAGTGAAAACCAAGAAATCTTCAATCACCGCTGCTTCTAATCGCACTGGCCAAGCAATCATGACAACTTCAGCCTCCCAAAGGTTTATCAGTCAACGAAAATATATCGTCCTGCCCGGACAACATATCGTCTACGTTCCAGGATACGGTCTATTTCTCTTTTACACTAAAAAAGATAGCGATACAACATACCAACTCTGGACCAGTCTGAGTCGTCTGATCAATAGTTTAGCTTTATTATTGATCTTCATTATTATCATCGTCTTTGTAACACTAGGATTTGGAACTTGGTGGGCTCAACAATTAGCCGCTAAACTGAGTGCTCCTACAATTAAATTAGTAGATGAAATTCATCGTACAGCCAATGATACTGTCGACCAGCCTACTCTAAAAGTTCCTGACAATCCTCAAGAAATTAAGGAACTGGGCGATGCCTTCAACGAGTTACTGAAGACCCAAAATCAGCGTTTACAGCGTGAAAAGGACTTTGTTTCCAATGCCTCGCACGAATTAAAGACTCCCATTGCCGCAATTCGAGGCAATATCACTTTGATCAAACGTCATGGTGACAAACATCCCGATGTTATTCCCGAATCCCTTGGCTTCATTGATGAAGAGTCCCTGCGAATGCAAGACTTGATCACTAACTTATTGCACCTTTCTCGCGCTGATCGAGCTGATTTAGTCTTAGAAAAGACTGACCTTTCCAAAGTAGTGAACCAAATCGGTAGCCAGTACCAAAAGACCATACCAAAATTACAACTAGACATCGAACCTGATATTTCGATTTTAGGCAATACCGATACTTTAAAGCAGATCATCGTTGCCCTATTGGACAATGCCCACAAATATTCTCCTGAGAAAAGTCCGATTGTTTTGGCGCTCAAACAACAAGAGCAGAAAATTTATTTGGACGTGAAGGACCAAGGTATGGGAATTCCTGATGACCAAAAGGATTTGATTTTCCAGCGTTTCTATCGAGTTGATACGTCTCATTCAACCGAAATCAAAGGTAGCGGCTTAGGTCTGTCAATTGTCTCGCAACTAGTCAAAATCAATAACGGCGCAATTTCTGTCTTAGATAATCAGCCAAAAGGTTCAATCTTTAGAATCACCTTTGACGAAATTTCTTAAGATCATCAATACCGGATTAAAAGCCTGTCTTTTCAATAGTTTCAACCAATACCCTCTGACTCTAAATACAGAATCAGAGGGCATTTTTTGTTCAATCATAAGAAATTCTTAGATAAACCTTATCAAACCTAAGTAGTTGCTAAAAAGAGATGCTTGTAAACTATGGTTATTCAATCGAAAGGACAACGAGTTTCTAGTAAGAACTATCCTCCCCCTAAAAGTTTATGAAACTCTGGTAAATAAATATGTCAGAACTCACAGAAAGATTACAACAACAATTAATGGCTGGCGTCAACCGTCCTTTGATGCAAGATGCAAATCAAAATTGGTACACCGGCAATGAACTTAACTTAGAAAAAAATGTTTGGAAAAATTATTGGGAAAATAAAGGTATCGGCCATAACGATATCGTCTTAATCAGCTTAACAAATTCAGTTACTTATAGTTTAGTTATCGAAAGTCTCTGGGATGTTGGCGCAATTGTTCAACCAATCAATCCCCAAACAAATGAAATTCAAATCAGTGAACTAGAAGATCAATATCATTATTCCGCAATTATTTTAGATGCTGAGACTAAACCATTCGATATTTTAAATGAGCTTTTTAATAATCAACCACGCCTCACAACTCTCCATGAACCAGAAGTTCAAATTTATCTTCGTAACAATCACATCACTCACCTAGCTGAGATTCCTGACGACGAGCAGTTGGCTTTGATTATGCATACCTCGGGAACAACTGGTAAGCCAAAACGAGTGGGCCTAACTCATCAACAATTACTAGCAGGTGCCTTTAACGTTATCGACACTCAAGAACTAACTCATGAAGACAGTACCTTTATTCTAATGCCAATGTTCCACATCAATGCGATGGTTATCTCAAACTTGGCAACCCGCCTTTCTCACGGACAATTGCTTTTTCGGCCTAAGTTCAGCGCCCACCTCTTTTGGAAAGATGTCAGTAGTGAAAAAGTGACTTGGGTTTCCTTGACTCCAGCAATTGTCGCCATTCTTTTACAAAGAGAAGAACAACCAAAATCTAATCAGCTTCGATTTCTCAGAACTGCTTCAGCCCCTCTGTTGCCAAGCATTCACGAGGAATTTAGCCAAAGATTTTCAATTCCATTAATCGAAAGTTATGGCATGACTGAAGCTGCTAGTCAAATTGCTCAAAATCCTTTGAATCATCCAATTCGAAATTCGGTTGGTATCGTCAAAGATATTCAAATCAGAATTTTAGACAGTAATCATCAAGAATTGGCTCCTAACGAAGTCGGTGAAATCGCACTGAAAGGTGAACAAGTCATCACTCATTATCTTGATCCCCAACCAGAAGCTTTTCACGACGGCTGGCTCTTAACTGGAGACCTAGGATCACTTGATTCTCAAGGTTACTTGCATATGGCTGGTCGTATCAAAGAAATGATCATCCGTGGTGGTGAAAACGTCAATCCACTGGCAGTTGAAGATTGTCTCCATGATTTAAAATTCATTAGAGAAATTGCTGTAATCGGAACTCCTGATTTAATCTATGGTGAAACTGTCACCGCCGTTATCGTTCCAAAGAAACTCAGCCATGATCATCGCCACCAATTAGCGTTGTTGAATGAATTAGCAAATGAGCAATTATTACCAGTTGAACGCCCAACCAAGTACATTTTCAGTACTCAGTTACCGAAAAATGCGACGGGAAAGATTCAACGAACACTTCTAGCTCAAGAAGTGACTCAACAACTCAAGGAGGCCTAATCAATGCAGAAACCAGTTTCAATTTCAACGGCTAAGCGCAGAAAATTTACCGTTCCAGTCGAAAAATTTTTACCATTCTTAATACCAATCATCGTAATTTTATTTTGGCAAGTCAGTAGTTCTTTGGGATGGCTTTCTAGCTCAGTTTTGCCATCGCCATTATCCGTCATTCAAGATGGAATCAAATTGACCGCTTCCGGCGAATTACCAAAAAACTTGAGCATCAGTCTTTATCGAGCCACAGTTGGCCTCTTGATCGGTGGTGGTATTGGCTTTATCCTTGGCTTCATTAACGGAATGTCTAAGACGAGCCGACTACTTTTCGATTCATCCATTCAAATGTTTCGTAACATCCCCCATTTAGCCCTTATTCCCTTAATCATTCTCTGGTTAGGAATTAATGAATCAGCCAAGATCTCATTGGTTGCTATCGGAACCATGTTCCCCGTTTATATCAATACTTTCCACGGAATCCAATCCGTTGACCCTGATTTAATTGAAATGGGTGAATCTTATGAATTAACTAAAAAGCAAATGTTTTTCAAAATTATTTTCCCAGCCGCCCTACCACAAATACTAGTTGGTGTTCGTTATGCTCTAGGTGTTATGTGGACTACTTTGATCGTCGCTGAAACGATCTCTGCTAGTTCTGGTATCGGTTATATGGCTAATAACGCAGAAGACTTTGTCGATATGGAAACAGTTGTTTTATGTATCGTCGTCTACGCTATTTTAGGAAAAATTTCAGATTTAATTGCCAAGAGTTTTGAAAGTCTCTTACTTGATTGGCAAAATACAGCAAGGAGTAATGCCTAATGAACAATACAATGATTTCAATAAAAAACGTTAATAAAATGTACAATAATTTGACCGCACTCCACGACGTCAATCTCGATATCAACCAAGGCGAATTTATCGCTCTAGTTGGAATGAGTGGTGGCGGCAAGAGTACCTTATTAAGATTGATTGCTGGATTAGAAAAGCCAACAGAAGGCTCTGTCACTATCAATCAGTCAGAAACTAAATCTTTGATACGCGTAATGTTTCAAGAAGATCGACTACTTCCCTGGATGTCCGTTTTAGACAATTTATCTTTTGGTTCAAAGGATAAAAATACTAAAGCGCATGCCCAAGAATTATTACAATTAGTCGAACTCGAAGACTACGCCGACCACTACCCTAATCAATTATCTGGTGGGCAAAAACAACGAGTCGCTTTAGCAAGAGCTTTAATGAGCCATCCGAAGATATTGCTGTTAGATGAACCCCTTGGAGCTTTAGATGCTTTGACCAGACGTAAGATGCAAGACTTGATTCTCGACATTTGTCAGAAACAAAATCTAACGACAATCTTAGTTACCCATGACGTTGAAGAAGCCGCTCGAATGGCCGACCGCATCGTCGTTATGAAGAATTCAACAAATTCGTTCGAGGAAACTTGCCCTAAGAACCGCAATGCCGGACAGATCGGTATCGTAGCTGATCGAGTTCTGGGTGAGATTCTTGAAGAAGAACCTGTAGCCGTTAAAACAGCTTAAAAAGGCCTCCAAAATTGGAGGCCTTTTTCTCTTTCAACTATAAATTTCAAAAAACAGCCTCTATTCCATTGCATTTTCGGAATAGAAGCTGTTTTTTTATTTAACCGTGGCGACCATCATTGCCGATCCATCATTAATAGCCGTAGAATCATTGGCTTCGATCTCAACACCTTCAACCTTATCAGTTGTATTAGTTATAATCGTTAGAACGACAGTATCTTTACCAGAATCCTCAACTTGTTGCAAATCCATAACTGCAATAGGTGTATGAACTCCGACCTTGTCCCCATCTTTAACTAAAATCTTAAATGGTTTACCTTCTAGATCAACGGTATCGAGTCCCATATGGACCATAATCTCTAATCCATTAGGCGTTTTAAAACCTATAGCATGTTTCGTTTTAAAAACTGAAGTCACTGTACCCTCAATCGGCGAATAGATTTTATCATCGTCTGGTACAACCCCGAATCCTTCACCCATCATTTTTTGAGCAAAGACTTGATCGCTCACATTTTCTAATGCTTGTACTTTACCCTTAACTGGAGCATATAATGTTTCAGTTAATTTTTTCTTACCAAATCCAAATAGTCCCATTAGCCTAACCTCTATTCATCGGTACCTAAAATACCATTAATTTCTTGACTGTAAAGATCGGCTTTGCCACCGTAAACGGCTTGTAATCCACCACTTACATCAAGAACAGCTGTTGCACCAAGATTCTTTAAAACCTGCTTATTGACTTTAGTATTATCAACTACAGAAATTCTCAATCTTGTTGCACATGCTTCAACATTTTGAATATTCTCAGCACCACCGAGAGCATCAATAATTTGATTTGATTGTTCATGTAAACTGGAATTTTTATCAGCGGTTGATTCTGAAGATGAACTATCGTCATCATCTACCATACCTGGAATGGCAACATGAAATTTAGAGATGCAGAATCTAAATACTACATAGTAAACTACGGCCCATATTAAGCCAAACCAGATAACCGTTGGCCAATTAGTTTTATCTTTACCTTGTAGGACACCGAACAATAAGTAATCAATGAACCCACCAGAGAACGAGTTACCTATTCTAATATTAAGAATATCAGCAAAGAAAAATGACAATCCATCTAGAAAGGCATGAATAACATACAACCAAGGAGCAACAAATAAGAAAGTATATTCAAGCGGTTCTGTAATACCGGTTAAGAATGAAGTCAAACCACCACTGAGATAAAGACCGCCATCCTTCTTTCTATTCTTCTTGGGAATTGAACGGTACATCGCAAAGGCAGCTGCTGGAAGTCCAAACATCATTGTTGCAAATCTACCAGCAAAGAAGCGTGTACCATAAGTAAATAGTCCAACATGATTTGGATCAGCTAATTGTGCAAAAAAGATATTTTGTGCACCAACAACAGTGTGTCCAGCAACAGTAGCTGTTCCGCCCAATGATGTATACCAGAATAATGGATAAATTGTATGGTGCAACCCGACTGCACCTAGTAAGCGTAATAAGAATCCATATAAGAAGGTACCAATACTACCCATTTTAGCAATGGCATGTCCAACGACAATCATTTGATCTTGAATTGGAGGCCAGATCATATAAAAAATTGCACCAATAAAAATTGCAGCAAATGAAGTAATAATTGGAATAAATCTCGAACCGCCAAAAAATCCTAAAAATTGTGGTAATTCAATTTTCCGATAACGATTGTGCAGATATGCAACCATACCACCAATTACAATTGAACCGACGACACCTGTATCAACCGTAGTACCTTTAGGTGAAAATAGCTGCAACAAACCTGCAATTGTAGCAGTATAAACTAGAAAAGCAACTGCTCCGGATAAACCAGCGGTTCCTTTATCACCATTAGCTAACCCTACTGCTAAACCAACTGCGAAAATCAAAGCAATATTTGAGAATACTGCATTACCAGCAAAACTCATGACCTTTAAAATTGTTTGTAGCCAAACTGCATCTAACCAAGGATAAGCTTTAACGGCAGCATCATTTGTCAAGGCACCACCTAAACCTAGAAGAAGACCTGCTGCAGGTAAAATAGCAATAGGCAGCATGAAGGCTCTTCCCAGTTGTGAGAACTTCTTAAACATATCTATCAACTCCTTATTTTATTGAAGGGCTTTGATGAAACGTTGAGCAATTTCCAAAGGACGAGTAATCGCACCACCAACTACGATCCCTGTTGCACCCATATCTTGAATCTGTTTGGCTTGTTGTGGCGTGTGAATTTTACCTTCAGCGATAACGGGCATACCGGCATCGATATAAGCTTGAATCAAATCAATATCTGGGCCATCTTTTTCCACACTCTCTTCGGTATATCCGCTTAAAGTAGTGCCGACAAAATCCACTCCTGCTGCATAAGCATTTTGACCCTCCTCAAATGTTGAAGTATCTGCCATCAACAACTGATCAGGATATTTAGCTTTAATCTCTTTGATGAATTCAGCAACGGTTTTGCCATCATGTCTAGGTCTCAAGGTGCAATCAAAAGCAATCACCTCTACGCCAGTTTCATGTAATTCATCAATTTCTTTCATCGTAGCTGTAATGAAAGGTTTCTCTGGCGGATAACTTTTCTTGATAATGCCAATGATCGGCAAATCTACAACTGCTTGAATCTCTTTGATATCACGAACTGAATTGGCACGTATCCCGACTGCTCCAGCTTGTTTAGCTGCCAAAGCTAACAAGGGCATTACTCCGCCAGCTTTTGTATAAAGCGGTTCTCCTGGCAAAGCTTGGCAAGATACGATTAATCCACCCTTAATTTGTTTAATAAACTTATCTTTATTCATTCTCCAATTTCCCTCCAAAATATAAATCTTTGGATTTAATTCTCCATAAGCAATATAAAACATCCCAGCTTGTTTGTAAACCCTTTCTTTTTCGATTTCTAAATTAGAGCCTGAAATTGTATAATTATAAAGACAAAATAATTGGAGAAGGTTTAAGCATGAATATCGATGATCTTATCAAAAGTAAATATGAAACTCTGACCAAATCTGAAAAGCGAATTGCTCAATATATCCTCAATAATAAAAAATCGGTTATTTATGGCACGATGGAGACAATAAAAAAAGACATTGCAGTGGGAGATGCTACAATCGTCCGTTTTTCAAAAAAATTAGGCTATTCGGGATTCAACGACTTAAAAATCGATCTTGCTAAAAATGAATTGGAAGCTAATAATGTCGATTCCAGTCACGACTACTATGATGACATTGCCGATCACCTAATCACTACCATTAAGGACACGGTCGCGTTGATCAATCCTGAAGATCTCAATTCAGCAATTTCTCTAATTTCCAATTGTCGAAAGATGTATATTTTCGGCGTCGGTCACAGTGGTGAAATTGGTAAAGATTTTTCAAAAATGCTATTGCGAATCGGTTTAATCGTTCAAGCTGAAACTGATCCCCACTTCCAGTCACAAATGGCCGCGATGATGACCAAAGATGACCTAGTTATTGGTATCTCCTTATCCGGTGAAACTAAGGACACTTATGATTCTTTAACAGTTGCCAAAAAAAGTGGCGCAAAAGTCATTTCTATCACCAATAACAACCTCTCCTCAATTGCTCAAATCAGCGATATAACGTTACGAACTTCAATTGAAGAATTTTTAGACGGAGGCTCATTAGCTGGGCAATTATCGCAATTGTATGTCTGCGAAGTACTGATCCATGGTTATGAACGACAAAACGATGTAGATGCTGTTTCCTTGCGGGAAAAGGCTCTCCGTTCGATTATGGATAAGCGTATGAATTAATAAGCACTCTGACTGTTTATTCAAACGAACCTTTCCAAGATTGTTTCTTAAGTACAAAATAACAATTGAAAATGAACGACAAAAAACTCCAATCGGAATTTATTCGATTGGAGTTTTTTGAAATTTTATTGATTCTTATAATCGCCTGAGTCACTCACGGTAACTTTATTTTCAATCAAGTTTTCTTCATAGAACAGATCCGCAATCTTCTGCTCTTCTTTGGCATACGTGCTGTTCATAGCACTAATTCCGTAAGTTCTGCGGTCGACCATCTTCTTAACCACGGCTTTAGAAACGTTCAATGACTTACTCATCATTGTGATAAGTTCACTGTGATTCTCGTTAGCCCACTTCATATCTTCTTCAAGATACTTGATCAGATATTTTGAAACCTCAGTATTAGACTTAGCATAACTTTGCATTGCCAAGATGTAATCACGGTTATTGGTGATACCAACACCATTCGTTAACAATTTAGCGTTTTGGGTAATTTCAGCTTGTGACGTGTATGGGTCCCAAGTTGCCCAAGCGTCTACTTTACCTTTTGAAAAAGCGACACTGGCACTTGATTGGTCCATATTGACCCAAGTAATATCACTAGCCTTTAAACCGGCCTTCTTCAAAGCTGCTAACAACATATATTGGGAACTGGTTCCTTTAGTATAAGCTACCTTCTTTCCTTTCAAATCTTTAATGGAGGAAATGCTGGAAGTCTTCTTGACCAAAATTCCTGAACCTTTAGCCTTAGAATATCCTGCAGCGACGAAAGTCAATTTAGTTCCAGTTGAAAGAGCCGATACTGGCGGTGTATCACCAGTTCTAGCATAATTGATACTTCCGGCCTTTAGGGCTTGCATTAATGAATTACCATCTTGGAATTCCTTCCAGACGATCTTGTAGCCTTTAGCCTTCATCTTCTTAGCAAATTCGCCGCGTTCTTTGGCAATATCGAAAGGATCACCCTTCTGATAACCAATCGTCACTGTTTGTAGGTCTGAACTGGCAGCTCCTGCATCAGTCTGTTTGAATCCATAGAAGGCAATGATAGCCCAGAATAATAAGACAATCCCAATCAGTAATTTTTTACGTTTTTTTCTCATACAGCTCTCCCAACTAGATTTGACATAACTTGTTCACGTAATTTTAAGCGAATAACCTTACCCGTTGCATTGCGAGGATAATCTTGTACAAAAAAGACTCGCGTTGGTTGTTCATATTTAGCTAAAGTCTCTTTAGCATGAGCTAATATTTTTTCACGAACTAGCTCTTCATTCTGCTTCCCATTAGTAATAATCACTGCCGTGACCGCTTCACCATAAATCGAATCAGGTGTACCAATAACAGAAACTTCTTTGACGAAACTCAACTGACTCAAAGCGTTCTCCACTTGTGCAGGAGCAACTTTTTCACCACCACGATTGATGATGTCTTTTTTACGCCCTTTGACAAAGAGATACCCATCCTCATCCAGATAACCTAGATCACCGGTTAAAAACCAGCCATCTTCAAATGATTCTGGGTGCGGATCGAGATAATCTTTAATAACATGGTCACCACGAACTACGATTTCACCAATTTTGTTAGATTCAGTCTCAATCACTCCATCATTCATAATTTGAACTTCGGTTTTATAAGCCTTGCCGGCTGAACCTACTTTAGGCGCATCGAAAGGATTGATCGTACATTGACTAGCCGTTTCTGTCATCCCGTATCCTTCCAAGATTGTTGTGTGGAACCTCGTTTGAAAGGCGGTCAATTTATCCAACGGTAAAGCAAATGACGAGCATCTGACGAATCGTAATCTAATATCGTCATCGTAACTAGCATTAGCCTTTTGATTGATCAGTAAGATGTTGACGATCGTAGGGACTACGGAGACCCAAGTTACTTGATTATCTCTCACCTGATTCCAAAACTTAGACGCACTGAATTTTTCTGCAATAACTAACTTGCCTCCAGACAATCTCGTTGCCAAAATTGAAACGGCTTGGGCATTGATATGAAACATTGGCATAACCACCATAGTCGTATCTTGTGGTGTCATCTTATGACTTTCAATATCATGTTCAACACCATTAAAGAGTATTTCATGTGAAAGACCCACTCGCTTAGGTTTACCAGTTGTTCCAGAGGTATTCATGATCAAAGCCAAATCTTTATCTTCAGCTACGCCAGCATCATGTCCCATCAATTTGCGGTCACGGATAATGTGTAAGAGAGAAAAAGTTTGCAAATGTAACGCCGTTACAATGGCTAATCTGTCATCAAGTGCAGCGTTGATCAACTCCTCGCCAACAATCGAAGCCACATAATCATGTTCACTCAATGCTTGTTTTAACTCTAGTTCAGGGGTAGTTGCTGCGATGGGATGCATGACGGCACCAACTTCCCAAAGAGCTTGAGCAATTACTGGATAAGCCGCCGTATTTGGTAAGCAAACCAAGACGACATCGCCCATTCCAATGTGAAGATCTAAGAATTCCTCTCGTAAAATTCTGACATCGTCAGCTATCTCATATCCAGTAAACCAACGATTCATTTTTTCATCTTTAATAATTTTTTCAGACATATTATTCTCTAATTGCTTGTTTAATTGATTTGTTATTTTTGACATTTTCTTTTACTCCTTCGACTTCTTTTTTAGCCTTACTGAGATGCCACTGTGGACGTCCAATCAAGACACCAAATGGGGGAACTTTGTAACAGAACCAGGAAATTAAGAATGCACCGCCTAAAACAAAGGCGTAGCCCACTGGCAATAATAGTAATGTCACGATTGATGGTAATTTGATTACACTCAAGATACCGTATAACAGCGTTATAGGAATCGTTTGGGTCAGATAGATTCCAAAGGAAACCGTCGACATATTTTTAACAATTTTATCGAGCCAATGTGGGAAATTCTTTTCGCGTGCCTTGGCATACTGTCTACCGATCCAAAATACGAAAGCGATCATAAAAGTATCGTAAATGAAGATAAAGGGCTGATGAATGGATTCTGTTGCACCCATACTTAACTTCAAAATCTTTAAGTTACCAAAGAATAAGGCAACTGTTCCTAGCGCTAATACCAAGGTGGACCAACCAATCACCCGATGATTTTTTTCGATAAAACGGTCGACTTCATCATAGTGAATTGCCACGAACGCTCCAGCGATGAAATAAAATTGGTAAACCAAAATATTCATGCCATAAGCTCTAAATAAGTACCACCAACTGTCACGGTCAACTCCAGGCAACCAGTACTTGATACCAATGACTAGCAGTAATTGGATGATGGCACTAGCTACTAAAATGGTCACGTGATGATTTTTCAGTTTCTTGAACATGTAGACCAATAATGGAAAAATCAAATACAATTGGAAAGTGACCAAGATATAGTACATGTAGTATTTATTACCATGAATAATTGCATCAAATAAGTTTTTGAAGTAATTAGGCCAATTTATCGCAATCCCAGCGGTGATCGTTGCAAACCACATCAGAATAGCATTCCAACCAATATAAGGAATTCCCACACTGATATAACGTTTCTTCCAAAATTTGAACCAATGTTGTTCTTTATTGTAATAATTGAGAACTAAAACGAGTCCGGTCATAAACATAAAACCCATTCTCGTAAAGTGAAGTGCCAAATGAGTCGCCTCTAAGAACAACTCACTGCCAGAACCACTGCCGACATTGTTCTTAAAAGCTGTGGTCGTATGATTCAACAACACCCCTGCGATAAAAAGTACACGCATCAGGTCGACTTCATACAAATATTTTTTCTTTTTTACTTGTGTCAAAAGGTCACCTCTGTAACTTGTTTCTTGTTTCTATCAAAAGCATATTTAAGTTATAGCATCCCTAGAGGTGTAGGGTCTTGATGATTCAATAAGGTTAAAATAAGAAATTCTTAGAGAACAAAAAAAGTGCCCTAAATGATATAAAAATCACTTAGGACACCATTTTATATTTACTATTACTTCATCAATCTGTGCAGTACAGTTCTATAAGTATTAGGCATAGTCCGAGCAATCATCACCATGCCATGATCCATAACCGAATTAAAGTAACGACGTTTAGGATGAATATCTGTCGCAGCTTGATAAAAGACTTTTGCTAAGTCTCTTGAAGTCGCCCCAGAACCAAGCATTCCAAATAAGTGTTCAACTTTGTCAATTAAATCTTCATAAGGGGAATCATCAAACAGATTCTCACGTGCATTTTCAAAAGCAATTTTACTCCACTCTGACTTAGTTAAGCCTGGTTGTACCACAACTGAGCGAATACCAAATTTTCGAACTTCAGTATCCAAAACATCACTCCACATGTTCAAACTAGCTTTGGTGGCATGATACCAACCACCTAATGGGCTATAAACATTGGCTCCAATCGATGAGATATTGACGATTCGTCCAGACTTTTGTTGGCGCATATATGGCAAAACATATTTTGTTAATTGACCAGCACCAAACAAATTGACTTCAAATTGTTTCTTAGCTTTTTCAATCGGCACTTCCTCTAAGGGTCCATACTCGCCATAACCAGCATTATTGATCAAAACGTCGATATGTCCCTCTTCTTTAATGACATGATCGACCAAGCCACGGACTGATAATTTGTCAGTTACATCCAACGCTTGGGTATGGATACCTTTTTCTTGTAGATCTTTCAAACGCTCGATACGACGGGCTCCACCATAAACTGAGAAACCTTGTTCTTTAAAAAGTAAGGCCGCCTCACGTCCCATTCCTGATGAAATACCGGTAATGATAACTACTTGTGCCATATTCCCCTCCAAGTTCACTTTTATTACTATTTTAAACCTTGAGCAGAAAAAAAAGACCAATCAATATAAATTGGTCTTTTCTATCATCATGTGATGATTACCTCAACTAAATTTTTTATTTCAACACCAGAATTCGCCGATACCTGATATTCTTGACCGTGATTGATAAACTCGATTGGATCTCCATGAACATGAACTTTCAATGTTTGATGATCAACTTCAACAAAAACTTCGCTGCCTTGCCAATTGATCTGATATTTGAGACTCTTCCATTCTTTTGGCAAATGTGGTTCGATCTGTAATTTGCCGTTGTCAGTTCTTAACCCACCGAATCCTTGCACTGTCATATTCCAAATTCCACCGCAACTAGCTAGATGGATTCCTTGTACAGCCTTGCCGACATGAACACCCAGGTCTGTCTCACAAGACATCTCATAATAATGATACGCTTTATCAGCCAGTCCTAATTCACTAGCCAAAATGGAATGCGTTGACAGTGATAATGATGAATCGTGGGTTGTCTTAGGTTCATAATAATCCCAATTACTTCTTTTGACATCATCACTGAACATATCTTCAAACAGACACATCAGTAATAAGACATCTGATTGCTTCGTAACTTGCATTTGACCGATTTGAGTCAAATTGTATGTCTTAAAAATATTACTCAATTGATTATTCTCAACAAAACGAGAGACATCGATCACTTTCTTTGATAAATATTGATCGTCTTCAGGAATTACCCCAGCCTCATTTGGTTGTGGCAAATAGATCTTATTAACTTGTTCGACCCACTGTGTATAAGTATCATCTAAATCCAATCTGTTATTCAATTCAACATACAGATCTGGATAATCTTCTTTGATTAAGTTGTAAACTTTGATGGCTTTTTGAATACTCCACTGAGCAGTGTAATTCGTATAAGCATTGTTATTGATATGTTCCTTATACTCATCCGGACCGATAACGTCATTGATTTCGTAGCGGTCTTTTTCGTAATCGTATTCCAGGCGGCTACTCCAAAATTTTGCTCCGTCCAAAACGATCTCGTAGCCCATCTTTTTAGCAAACTCTTGGTCACGGGTCACACTCAGATACTCCATGACAGCAAAGATAATATCACTGGTAATATGAGGTTCAATGAAACCTGACCAAACTTTCATTGGCTTACCAGTAATGATATCAGCTGAACCCCACAATGGTGCGGTCTCACCATCAGAAGGATTAGCGGCTTCCCATGGGAATTGAGCTCCTTGATAATTGTTATTACGGGCTTTACGATGGGCACCTTCCAAACCTAGATAACGGTAGTTCAAGAGACTCTTCGCTACTTTAGGTTTGGTAAAAATATAATAAGGCAACATGAAAATCTCGGTATCCCAGAAAGTATGTCCCTTGTACCCTTCACCAGTTAAACCTTTCGCACCGATACTCATCCGTGGATCATGTGGGGTACTAGCAGCCAGTTGATAGCGGGCAAAGTTAACTGCCACTTGAGGTTTCTCATCCGCTGCTTCAATCTTTAGATAATTTTTTTGCCAAACTGCTTTGTCCCATGCGCGAGTGGACTTATGCAACAATTCTTGATAGCTGCTCAAGCCAGCATATCTCAAAGCCGAAATTGACTGGTTGACTAAATCATAGATGTCACGATCAATACTTGTAGAGACGTTAACGTACTTAACGAAAGCTAATTTCTGACCTTTTTGCAGGTTGACTTCAAAACTACCAAAGATTTGACGACGTCCCATATCCAAAGACGGCTTAGTATTCAACATCACTTCATCAACGAACAATCTATGTCTGACGTTAAAAGCAAAATCGATTCCAGATTGTTGCGTCTTCATTTGCAGTTGAATAAAGTTCTCGTCAAAGAGACGCTTATCACCTTCAATCAAGTGTTGAGTAGAACTATTGGATTGTTGTCCATCAATACCTGATTTGATCTTCAAGTTGATATCTTGATCAGCCGTAATCTCAACTTTGGAGACGAATAGATGCTTGTCATCCATTGAAACGAAACGATTATATCTAAAAGTGATCCGTTTGCCATCAATGATCCAATCAAAGATACGGGTCAATTCACCATTTTTCATATTCAAATATTTTTGATAATGTTCCACTTTACCATCTTTTAGACAAAGTGGATGACCGTCCACCTGAAGGTCAATATTTAAAATATCAGGCAAATTAGGCAGCTCTGTCACTTCACCAGGAAACGCATCGAAGGTGCCTGAGACAAACATATTACGCCGCTCATGCAAAGTGCTTTCTTCTTCTGCGGCCCTGATCCCCAAATAACCATTGCCTTGAAACATTAAGGTTTCAATTTTATTGACTGTTTCGTCATCATGATTGTTAGTTGCGATACGCCAACTATTTTTCTTATCTGTATTTATGCAAAATTTCATTTCTCATCGTCCAATCAAAAATAATTTGCCTCAATACTGGTAAATGGGTTGACCTGTTTAAACTTCCTCGAGACCATTGTAAACGATTCAGCTTATATTGTAAAAAAAGAGGAATTATGCACTGACTAATTTATTACTATCATCAGCAATAAAGATAATCATAAATTATATTTTCTGTCTAAACAAAAATACCTTCTGATTCTAAATACTGAATCAGAAGGTATTTTTAATTGCTGGACAAAAGCTAGTTTTCAAACCAGCTCTCATTTTCTATTGTCGTCTGCTCTTATTCTCTTTTAAATTCTTTAAGATCAGCTCTTGCATTTCCTTTAAATCCACACCGTACAAGTCTGATAGGACAAATAATAATTCCCCATCGATAATCTTATTCTTATCAGTTTCAATTGCACTTAAAACTGAGGTCGATGTAGAAAAATTATAATCGCTCTTCACAGTATCAACGACTTGTTGCAAGGTCATTTCCTTAAAGAACCGTTTGGTCCGAAGATATCTTCCAATTGTCATCATATGCCAATACAACCTATACCTTTCATAAATGATAGTCTTACCCAAAATATGACTTCTCAACTAAACCATATCAAAAAGCCGACTTTAACATAACACAAAAAATATTCTAAAAGAAATAATTTTTTATGACTGCACTATTTAGTAGGATATCAGTTATTCCTTAGAGAAACCTTAAATTAAAATAATATCCCTCAAATTAATGCTTTTATTATTATATCCTTTTATGTCAGATTAGCTCCAGCAAAAAATACAAAATTAATTTTTATTTATTAATATCCGTTTGTAACTGATTTAATTGCCCACTATTGGATAATTTCTGATATTGCTGATAAGCCTGATACCAGTTTCCAGAAGCAATGGCTTGACGTAAGCCGCCATAACTTTTATTGGAAAAAATTTCTTGGGCCGCTCTTTGGGACTGTGCAGCGGACAAGTCAGATGAATCTTCAATCAAATTAGCTGTCTTAGTTTGACTGTTAGCAGCTGAAATCAATTGCGACATTTTCTTCTTACCTAAAATAGAAGCTGCCTGATCAATTTTCTTATCTTTAGTTGAATCTCCAGTCTTCTTTGACTTAACTTTTTTGACTAATTCTGACTTAACAACCTTGTCGCTAGCAGTGTCATTACCAGTTAAATCACGGACGATGTTATTTAATGGAAAGAAAAAAACGATACACAAAGCCAAAATAACCACGATTCCCCCAATTGTCAGGAACAACGATTTCTTACTTGTTTTACGATGACGCATATAACCACCCTTTTCTAGTTACGTATTTTAACACTTATTAATTTCAACAATTAGCTTCAAAAAGCATCGTCCTAGTATGGATTAATGTCTTGATTTCTGCAATCTTTTTCCTCAATAAAATAATTGTAAAAAAAATTAGAAAAGAAATACGAATAAATTTTATCGTTATAACGCCATAATACCGTGTTTTTTTAAAGACGTAGCGTCATCTTTTTGGCCAATATTACCGCTTTCAATCTCTCTTTTTAGCTCAAAAAGCTGTTAAATGTACATTTGAACGTAATTAATCTTTTTAATCTTTTTCTAATAATAAGACTTGTAAATTAAATTTAAGTTAATTATAATCATCATCAAACATTAGATCCGCCAGCAAGCACATCAGCCATACAAGTTCTAACTGCTGATTAGGTTAATAAGAAACAAATTAGAAACGGGGAGGCGATTCCTTGGAGCAACAAGAAAAGTTTTTAAATATCAAGGATGTCAGCACAGCTTTTAAAATCGACGGAAAATTTTACAATGCAATCTCACATATTAATCTGGAAGTTAAAAATGATGAGATCTTAGCAATTGTCGGTGAGTCAGGTTGCGGTAAGAGTACCTTAGCCACAACTATCATGGGACTTCATAATCCCGATGAAACTAAGACCACTGGCGAAATTGATTTTGAAGGAACCAATTTGTTAAAGCTCAATGAAGAAGGCTATAACCATTTACGTGGTGCCAAGATCGGTATGATTTTTCAAGATCCGCTTTCAGCCTTGAACCCTTTAAAAAGAATTGAAGATCAAATTCAAGAAGTTATGGACTATCATACTTACCTTTCCGATACTCAGAAACATCAAAGAGTCCTTGAATTACTTGATCAAGTCGGAATTGTCAATCCCAAAAGAACAGCACGACAGTTTCCACATGAATTATCTGGTGGTATGAGACAACGGGTCATCATTGCGATTGCAATTGCCTGTAAACCAGATTTAATTATCGCTGACGAACCAACGACTGCTCTAGATGTAACTATTCAAGCACAGATCCTCGACGTTTTGCAAAGTATTCAAAAGAAAAATCATGCTGGAATTATTTTAATCACCCACGACCTTGGTGTCGTAGCTGAAACAGCCGATCGAGTAGCCGTAATGTATGCCGGGCAGATTGTTGAAGAAGGCAGCGTTGATCAAATTTTTAATAATCCACAACATCCCTATACTCGTTCTCTTTTGAGATCAATGCCTCAATTGGACGATGAGAATGATGATCTTTACGTAATCAAAGGAAATGTTCCTTCTCTTCAAAAAATGCCGCAAATGGGCGATCGTTTCGCCCCCAGAATTCCATGGGTACCTGCTAGCGCTCACGAAAAAGAACCTAGCATGCATGAAATTGAAAATGGTCATCTAGTTCGTTGCACTTGCTACCAGTACTTTTCATTTCCTGATGAACAGGGGGTCACCAATTCATGAGTTTAATTCAAATCAATGATCTAAAAGTACACTACCCTATCCGCTCAGGTTTTTTTAACCGCATCACCGATTATGTTAAAGCCGTAGATGGTATCAGTTTTGATATTCAAGCTGGTCAAACTTATGGATTAGTTGGCGAGTCAGGATCTGGTAAATCTACTACTGGTAAGGCCATTGTTGGTTTAGAGAATGCCACTAGTGGTTCCGTTACTTATAAAGGAAAAGATATTACCAAAAAAGCCAATCGTCAGTCACTGGATTACAACCATGATGTCCAGATGATTTTCCAAGATTCACTTTCTAGTCTGAATCCGCGTAAAAGAATCGAAGACATTATCGCTGAACCGTTAAGAAATTTTGAACATCTTGATAAAGACGCTGAAAAGTTAAGAGTTTTGCAACTGCTTGATATCGTCGGTCTTGATGCCGATGCACTCTACAAATATCCGCATCAATTCTCTGGTGGTCAAAGGCAAAGAATCGGCGTCGCCAGAGCAGTAGCAACCAATCCTAAATTGATTATTGCTGATGAACCAGTTTCAGCTTTGGATCTATCAGTTCAAGCTCAAGTTCTTAATTTTATGAAAAAGATCCAACGTGATTTCAATATCTCCTATCTATTCATTTCCCACGACTTGGGCGTCGTCAGACATATGTGTGACAACATTGCGATTATGAACCGAGGTCGGTTGGTTGAAATTGGTTCCAGAGATGATATTTATAATCACCCTCTTCATATCTACACGAAGCGTTTGTTAGCTGCCATCCCAGAAACTAACGTCAATCATCGTGAAGAACATCGAGCTAATCGACTGCAGGTGGAAGCAATCTACAAACAGCAGCAAAATGATTATTACGATCAAAGCGGATTGGCCTACCCACTAGTTCAAATTAGTCCGACTCATTCAGTCGCTTTGCCACCAAATATGATCGAAAAAATTCAACATGAAGGGACGGTGCAGGCATAATGTGGAAAACAATTCTTCGTCGTATTTTAATTATGATTCCAGAAATTATTATTCTCAGCATTCTAGTTTTTCTTTTAGCTAAAGCAATGCCTGGAGATCCCTTTACTGGTTCGATCAATCCTAAAGCTGATCCAGCTCAGTTACATCATTTGATGAAAATAAATGGCCTGTACGATCCTTGGTATCAGCAATACTGGAATTGGGTAGTTCATCTATTCCACGGTAATCTAGGAGATAGTTATCAATACCAAGAACCAGTTGCTCGTTTAATCGGCGATCGAGCTGTCAATACACTCTGGTTAGCTCTTTTTACAACTATATTAACGTATTGCTTGGCTTTACCAATGGGACTTTACGCTGCTAAGCACGAAGGTAAATTACCTGACACCGTTATCAGAATCTATACTTACGTTACATACTGTATTCCTTTCTTCGTTATCTTAGTTATTGGTATCTGGATCTTTGGTTACGTTCTTGGTTGGTTCCCAACAACTGGTTCGATCTCGTCTACTGCTAATCCGGGATTTGCCTCAATTGGCTCTCGACTCTACCATATCCTCTTACCAGGTCTATTAGGAGCACTCTTCGGAACCGTCAACGTCGTTCAATACTTACGTTCGGAAGCAATCGACGCCAAAGGTTCTGACTATGTAAGAACTGCCCGTTCAAAAGGTGTTCCTGAAAAAGATATTTATCGACACCATATTTTCCGAAACTCACTCTTACCAATCGCTGCATTTGCAGGTTATTCACTTACTGGTTTGTTGAACGGATCACTCTTTACTGAAACAGTCTTCTCTTACCCAGGTATGGGACTACTTTTCATCAATTCGATCAGTTACCGTGATTACACTGTTATTACGGCCTTGGTCCTGATCTACGGTATTTTAAATCTATTGGGTACATTACTATCTGACATCATTCTCAGTTTGGTTGACCCAAGAATCAGGATTCAATAAAGGAGGCGACTAATTATGGAAGAAAATCTCAATAAACATTCAACAATTTCAGCTGACGATTTAAGTCGTCTCTCTAAAGAGGCTCAAGAAGAAGCTACTCCTTCAGCAACTAAAATCATCTGGAATGAGTTTAAGGCTGATAAGCCTGCTATGGCAGCATTGATCATCGTCGTGGCATTCATCTTGTTTATCATTATCGCATCGGCTTTTATCAACACATCCCAGATGATGCAAACCAATATCATGAATTATAATGCGGCTCCTGGTACCAATGGTTTCATCCTAGGGGCAGATACAGCTGGGCGATCAATTGCTAAACAGTTGATCGTTGGGGCTAGAAACTCGGTTGGTATCGCAATTGGTTTGACGATCATCTCCTCAGCTTTTGGTATTTGTTGGGGATTAATATCCGGTTATTTTAATGGCTATATTGACTGGACAATGCAACGTGTTTACGACTTCATGATGATGTTACCTATGACAATGATGATCATCGTTTTAGTTACAATCATTAAAAACTATAACGCCGTGACACTAACACTAATTTTTTCAATCTTCTATTGGGAAGGAACTTCCCGTTTGATTCGATCACGAACGCTTTCTGAGTCGAAGAAGGACTACGTGGCCGCTTCAAAAACTTCTGGAACTAGTAATTTTAAAATTATTTTTAAGGAAATCATGCCTAATATTTCATCGTTGATCATTGTCGACACGACTTTATCCTTTGCTGAAAATATCGGTGTTGAAACTGGGCTTTCCTACCTAGGATTTGGTTTACCAATTTCTACACCATCATTAGGTACTTTAATTGCTAACGCCAATGATCCTAACAATATTACAGAATATTGGTGGACTTGGTTACCAGCAGCACTTTTGATTATCATTCTTTGTTTATCGATCAGTTATATTGGCCAAGTAATTCGCCGTTCAGCAGATGCTTCTCAACGCCACGGCATCGAAGCCTAACTATTTTAAACAAACCTGTGAAAGAAGTGATGCCTCTATTACCACAAGCGAAATATCTGTTTTAGAATCTTATCCACCAGTTTTCTCTTATCAACAGTTCTATTGAACCTATTCTGACTAAATAATTTCCAAGGGGGAAATATATATGGTTAAAACTAAAAATAAACTAGCTACCATTGCTGTAACTTTTCTAGCAGCTTTAACTCTGGCCGGTTGTTCAAATAGCAATTCTTCAGCAACTTCCAGTAAGGCACTTGACTTACCAACTGCTGCTAAGAATACTGCTAAAACTGATGCCACTGCTACCAAAAATGGTACTTTGAAATTGGCTTTACCAACCAGTTCACCATTCCAAGGTATTACTGATGCAGTCTTACAATCTAATGCATCTGATCAGATGGCTTTTTCTCCAGGTGGTCTTGATACATTATTCAATACCGATAAAAATTATAAAATCGTCGATGGTGGTCTTGCCAACCAACGTCTCGATCGTTCAGCCAAAACAGCCACAATCACACTTCGTAAAGGTGCTAAGTGGTCTAATGGTACACCAGTAACTGCTAAAGATATTGAATATGCCTATGAAGTTTTGGGTAATAAGGAATCTACTACTCAACAATATTCTTCAGACTTTGAGAATATCAAAGGTATGGCAGCTTATCATAATGGTACTGCTGACACAATCTCCGGTATTACTTATCCTAATGGCGAAAATGGTAATTCTGTCGTCATCCACTTCAAACAAATGGCTCCAAGTATGAAATTCTCCGGTAACTCATACATCTGGGGTAGTGTTGAACCTTACGAATACATCAAAGATGTTCCTATCGCCAAACTTGCTTCTTCTGAACAAGTTCGTAAGAATCCTATCTTCACTGGTCCTTACAAGCTAGATAAAATTGTTGAAGGTGAATCAACATCATGGTCACCAAACAAGTACTACTACGGTAAGAAAGCTCAAATCGGCCACATTACCATCAATGTTGTTTCTCAAAATAATATTGATAAAGCTCTTCAATCAAAGAAATATGATTCAGTTGTTCCAAGTACTGCTGGTCTGTTAGGCGGTACTGATTATAAGGCCTTGAAGAACCTCAAAGGTTACACTGATGTTGGACAACCTGCTTTGTCTTACAGTTACTTTGCCTTTAATTTAGGTCATTTCGATACTAAGACTGGTAAAAATGTCGAAGATTCTAATAAGAAGATGGCCAACAAGAAGCTACGTCAAGCTATGATGTATGCTCTAAACGTTGACCAAGTAACCAAGAAGTTTAGTAATGGTGTTAAACAACGTGCTAATACTTTGATCCCACCTGTATTCAAGAATTACTACGATAAGAGTGCTAAAGGTTACACTTTGAATACTAAGAAAGCCGAAAAATTACTTGATGAAGCTGGTTACAAGAAACGTAACGGTAGTAAATGGCGTTCTGATCCAAAGGGCAAACCATTAACAATTTACTTCGGTGCTATGACAAGTAACTCCAGTACTGAAGCTGTTTACCAAGATTATCTACAACAATGGCACAAAGTTGGTTTGAACGTTAAATTTACTAGTGGCAAACCAATGGAAATGAATAGTTTCTACGATACTTTGGAAAAACCAGAACAAAACAAGATGGATCTATGGTTAGGTGCCTGGTCATTATCATCTGAACCTACTCAGACACAACTATATGGCGAAACCGCTCCATTCAACTATGGTCACTTTGTAACTGCCAAGAATACTCAATTGATCAATAAGATGAACGACAGTACTTCTTGGAATGATGCTACACGTGCTAAGACCTTCAAGGAATGGCAAAACTATATGAACTCTCAAGCTGCTGTCGTTGGTGAACAATTCAACTACGCATGGCAACCAGTTAACAACCGTGTCAAAGGATTCGATGTCAGTCCTGCAAATACAGAATTCTACAGCAATCTGACATTGACTTCTTCAAGTATGAAGTAGTCAATGGGCTCCATCATTCATGATCGATTAACCACTCTCCCACATTACACACATAAAAATGGTTAATTGGTTTTGTTTAAAACCTCAAAAAAAGCTGAAACATTTAGATAATTCCCAATCTAAATTGTTTTAGCTTTTTTGCTGACTTTGACTATTTTCTAATTGTGCTATGCTTAACATATGTCAATTTTGAGGAGAGATTAATTTTAAATGAATATTGAAGAAGATTCATCGTACCAACAAATGATCAATGGAGAGCTGTATCTAGAATCAAAGGATCTAGCTAAGCTACGTAATGACGTTCGGACTAAATTAATGGAATATAACCGAATTGCCAATAATGAGGAACGTAATACAAAGATCAAAAGTTTGATGAAATCAGTCGGTGATAGATTCTTCGTTGAACCAACTCTTTATTTTAGCTATGGCGTGAATATTACCATCGGAAATCACTTTTACGCTAATCACGATGTGATGCTCTGTGACGAAGGCAAAATCACCATCGGTAATGATGTCAAGTTTGGACCCAAGGTGGGTCTCTACACGCCACAGCATCCTCTAGATCCAAGCGTTCGTCGTACTGAAGCTGAAACAGTCGCTCCCATTACGATCGGTAACGATGTTTGGGTTGGTGGCGGAGCCAGTATCTTACCAGGTGTCACACTGGGCAATAATGTTGTCGTTGGTGCGGGATCTGTAGTCACTCATTCATTCCCAGACAATGTAATTGTAGTCGGCAATCCGGCACGAATCCTTAGAGAAAATAAGCCTAAAGCTTAAAAATACATACAAAAATTCCAGTGAATTAACTATTTTAATTGGTTAACTCACCGGAATTTTTTTTAATCGGCTTTACGACTGATAGCTATACTGTCATGCGAATCTAATTTATCGCTGTGGGCTAAATGGACGATCAAATCGGCCACACTCTCTTTAGAAACTTCATCCACTTTATAGGGAGCCCCATTATGAACTATTTCATAATTGGTTACATCTTTTCCATCATCTAACCAACTAGGACGGATAATAGTGTAATTCAAATCTGAGTTTTCGATTAAATTTACTACTTGGCGGTATGGGGCCAAAATCTCTTCTTCTGTCAAGTTTCCTGATGCTCCAGTTGTCGTAGGAACATCGTTGCAAAGGCCCATTGAAGTCAAAAACAAGAATCTTTTCACGCCTGCTTTGTCCATTGCATCGACGATCTTTTGAATCATGCGTTCTTCATTGCTATCAAGTGATACCAACACCACATCGATGCCTTCCATCGCTTCATTCAAAATCTGCTCATCAATAATGTCTCCTTGAAATACACGCTCTCGGCTTTGGTCAACTGACAAAAGTCCGGTATAACGTGCCATCAAAGTAATATTATCATCAGTTTTGTTCAAAAAATATTTGGCAGCTGTTTGTCCCATCAAACTAGTTGCACCAATAATTAATACATTTGTCATGCTACTCTACCTCCGATTTTTTACTCCTCAGTTACACTCTAATCCTAACTCTTTTCTAAAAAAAACGGTTGTTTTTCTTATAGACAAGACGAAAAAAGTGTCAGTCTACTATCAGACCAACACTTTTTCTAATTTATTACTGTTAAACTAATACAAAATTGCATTTATACTAGGATAACTAGTGTCGCCAGGCGTATATAATACCCGACAACTGATTTTATTGAGTAAGGATTTGATCAGTAATTTATTATGTTCAACTGAATAAGAACTACCATCATTAAACGACACTAAAGATTTAACAATCCGATTGTTCAATGCTGAATCGATGATACTGATATCGCTGACTACGCGTTGTTTCTCCTCAGCCAATTTAACATCTTGTTTCACTTGTTCTACTTCAGCTAATCTCTGTGCGGCAAAGAAATTATTGATTATCTCCGCTAAGACTGTTCGTGACGGATTAATAACTGATTCACGAATGACACCACCGATATATGCACTATCCTCATAAGACTTCAGATAAATATCTAAGGTCTCTGGTAAGCCTGTTAAAATGACAGTTTTCCCAGTCTCACGATGAAGTTTCGATAATTCACGGTTTAAATATCGATAGTAGATAGTTTGGTCCTTTTGTTGCTCTTCAGATTTAGTCCGATGACCATGATAAGCCGCTGTCAATCCTCCATATGAACCTGAATTCAAATTGGAGTTAGCGTCAAAATCTGTATAGTAGTCTGAAAACTTGGAGTGAATCCCCTCTATTTCAACTTCATTCAAACTTTTAATATCATAGATATTGATTCGATCCCGACTTAAGTTAATCAAATACTCAGGCCTGTGAACTTCCTCTTCCGGTAACAATAAATCTTGAACTAAAAAGGTGTTTCCCACATGTTCTTTTGCTAAAACAGTATGTTCCATTTCACAAATTTCAATCTGTTCATTGTTGGCAAAAATTAAAAGTGCCTTCTTAGAACTGTTCCATAATTTACGATCTAAGATTAAAGCTTCCAAATTCTCAACTGCTTGATTCCATTCTCGACGTGGATAATTATATTCAAGATCTTTTTTTACATCTTTTAAAAGATTTTTATAGGCTAACAAATTAGACTCTGCTTGAGGAGTTGTCGGATGAATTGGTAAAATAATGCTGATTTTAGGTTCCAAATCGGATTTTAGAAGTTTCATTAAGTTATCGTTTTGTAATTTCATAGTTCCTCTTCTTTTCCATAAAATCTTATCGTTATCATTAGTATATTTTTATATTAGCATGTTAAATGTGAAAAGTCTAATTATTATATAATTCTTTTAATTTTTCGAACAAAAAAGCTACTCATCGATTCTAACTTTGAATCAACAAGTAGTTTTTCCGGATAAAAATTAAATTTCACAGCTTATTTTTAGCCTTGGGTTGGATTATGAAAATGTGATGGTGCAGTGTCAGGCATAGCATTCAAAGTTGCCATATCTTCAGCACTGATTTCAAAGTCTAACTTAGCATTGGCCAAGATGTGTTCTTTATGAACCGCCTTAGGCAAAGGCAAGACGCCGTTTTGAATTACAAATTGAATTGCTAATTTTGGAACGCTGATATCATACTTTTCAGCCATCTTTAGCATGTCAGGATTGTTAATCAAGCCACCAGTAGCTAGAGGCGAATATGCTTCTACTAAGATATCATTCTCTTTAGCGAATTCAGTGATTTTTGGTTCTGTAAAACCAACATAGTATTGAATTTGATCTACCATTGGCTTAACAGTTGCCGTCTTCATAACATTTTCCAAGTCGTGGACATTGAAATTGGAAACTCCAATCGTTTTAACTCGTCCAGATTGATAAATCTCTTCCATTGCCTTCCAAACTTCAAGGTTTTCTTTGTCATAATTAGCACCGATCTCATTCCATGGCCATGGAGCGTGGACTAAGTAGAGATCCAAATAGTCGAGGTCAAGGTTCTTCATCGTGGTATTAAAGTCATCTAAAGCACCTTGGTAAGACTTAGTTTGACCTGGCAGCTTCGATGTCACGAAGACATCCTCACGTTTGAGACCAGAATCTCTAATACCTTGACCAACTTCTTTCTCATTTTCATAGGCTAGAGCCGTATCGATATGTCTATAACCGGCATCCAAAGCATCCTTTACTGCTTGGCGTGCTTCATTGGCGGGAATCTGCCAAGTACCAAAAGCTACCTTGGGAATTTTTACACCATTATAAATATCAAAAGTATCAGTTAATTTTGTCATAAAATGCTCCCTTCAAATCATCATTAGAGATGATAATAAACCTTAGAGCTTACTCTAAGTCAAACATTATAGGGCAAAACTTTGTCCATCTTGTCCAGACGAGGGTTGAGATTCTTTTCAAGCCATACCACATCTAACCAGCGATTGAATTTGAAGCCAACTTTAGGAAACGTCCCAACTTTTTGATAGCCGAATTTCTCATGGAAACGAATGCTATTGTCGTTTCCTTCAGTAACGCAAGCCATCAGATTAACTACACCTTGTTTCTTCAAGGTAGATTCTAGTACTTGATATAATTTAGTTCCTAGTCCGTGACCCTTAAATTCACGGTCAACATAAATACTAGCTTCCACAGTCCAAGCATATGCAGCACGGGGACCATACAAATGAGCATACGCATAGCCACAGATTTTATCGTCATCATTTAAAGCGACGAGATATGGAAAATCTCTGGAAATGTCGATGATCCTTTGACGAAAGTTTTCAAGACTGGGAATGGCATCTTCAAACGTGATCGTGGTATTTGTGATATAAGGTGCATAAATGTCGAGTAAAATTTGGGCATCGTCTGGAGTTGCCTGTCTGATCTTTACCATGGAAAGTCCTTCTCTCATTGGAATAATTAATAATTATAGTCTATTTTTGATCCCTTTGGCATAAAAAATTTCAAAATTTAAACG